>JAWVFS010000149.1:0-10156 GCA_033855795.1 Solirubrobacteraceae bacterium
GGGCGAGGCCGGCGACCGCCAGGAGGGGCACGCAGAACGCAAGGGCGATCACCTTCTTCGATGGTCGCGTGGGCAGCATCATGAGGGTGGCCACGGCCGCACCCGTGCCCACGGTCATCACGCCTCCGACATCGGCGCCGAGGCGGCCCGAGCCGATGATCGCGGCGAGGATCAGGCCCGAGACGCCGAAGATCGCGGCGTTGCGCCGCGACCGGGGCTGACCGGTGAGCGCCGCGGCGATGCCGATGAACATCATCACCGGCAGCGCCGCTTCGAGCTCGTTGCCCACACCGAAGAAGCGCGAGCCGAACTTCGGATTGGGCCCGAGCAGCGAGCGGACGATCAGATGGGAGTCGTTGGCCAGGTCGACCGAGTAGAGCGCGAGCGCGGTGAAGATCGGGATCGCCGGCCCGTATGGCCAGGGCACGTAGCGCTCGGTGAGAATCCCCAGGGCGAACGACGGTATCGCCACGATGGCCATTTCGATGCCCAGCGACGACGGGTTGAACAGCGCCTCGAACAGCACGATCGTCACCGCCCACATGAAGGCGAGGCTGCCGATCCGCAGGCCCTTGCGGAACGAGCGGTGCCAGCCGCCGAACGCGGCGAGCGCGAGGAGGACGCCGAGGAACGTGAGCACCATCCCCTGCACCGTGGTCAGCCGGTACTTGCCGATGTTCGTGAGCCGGTCCCGCAGGTCCTTGAGCCCGCTGGAGTCCCGTTTGCCGTCGATGGTGATCGGCTCCCCGCGCATGTCCGACGGGATGGCGATGCCCAGGCGCCTGAGCGCCGTGGGCGCGATGTCGATGCCGGTGACGACCCCGGACTGCCGCGTCGACTGCGAGATCAGGCCGGCGGGCTTGTGGTGGCCCGGCTCGCCGACGAGGCCCATCGGCAGGAGCTGCGGCGCCTTCTGGTCCGGGGGCGCCTGCACCACCATGATCAGCTCGTTGGGGCCGCGATGGCGCAGCAGCTCGTCCATCTGCTGGCCGCCGAGGTTCTTCGGCGGCAGGGACACGACGATGAAGCGGTGGCGCTGCAGCAGCTGCTGGGCGCGGAAGGCGACCGTGGTGGCAGGCCCGACCGACACGCGGCGGACCGTGCCCTGTTCGTCGGCTGCGGCCGCCGCCTCGAACCCCCGCGGCCGATCGAAGCCGACATAGGTACCGCCGCCCGGGATCGAGCTGGCGAGCAGCCCCGGCTTGATCGACGCGGGCGCCTTGAGCGCGCGCCGCTTGTTCGGAAGCCATGCGTCGATGAAGCCCGCCGTCCCGGCGACGGACAGGCGCATCGGCCAGGGGTGATTGGTGTCGTAGGTCGCGGTTGACGTGCGGGTGCCCGATGTAAGGTCGAGCAGGAACTGCTCCTGCGTGTACGGGCCCTGCGTCGCGCCGACGAGGCCGATCGACAGCTGCTTGCGCTGGTCGATGCGCTTCTGGATGACCTCCTGCGGGTTCGGCGGGTTCTTGACCGTCGGTGGAACCTTCGCCGGCTTCTCGCGCGCGGGCAGGAAGAGGAGCAGCACGCGCGGCGCGTCGGGGCGCGGCAGCTGGTCGATCGTGGCCGCCGGGGCGCTGCGGGGTGCTACGGCGGCGGCCCCGCCCACCGCGGGCACGAGCAGCCCCGCCGCGCCGACCGTAAGCGCGCACAGCAAAGCAATGAGCCCGGGCCGGAGCATCGACGGCACTATACTTTTTCAAGCGCCTCGGGTTACACCGTGCGGGCACCCGCAACGTGTCCTCAACACGGTGCCCGACCCGTCCCCGCAGTCATGCCCGAACGCCATTTCGTCAAGTACACGTTCCTCAAGGTCGACCCGGCCTGGCGCCGGATCGATGTCGAGGAACGACGCCGCGACAAGCGTGAATTCCTCGCGGCCTGCGAGGACTTCGCGCAGATGGAGGGGCACCTCCTGCGGTCCTTCTCGCTCGTCGGCACGCGGGGCGACTCCGACCTCATGCTCCTGTCCCAATCGCGCAGCCTCGACCACCTGCACGAGTTCCACGTGCTGCTCGCCCAGAGCGGGCTGATGAAGTGGTCGTCGATCCCCCACTCCTACCTGGCAATGACCAAGCCGTCGGAGTACTCCGACGAGTCTCGCCTCGAGGTCCGGCCGCCGCACGGCAAGTACCTCTTCGTCTATCCGTTCGTGAAGACCCGGGAGTGGTATCGGCTGCCGGGCGACGAGCGCCAGCGGATCATGACCGAGCACATCCGCGTCGGGCGCGAGTACCCGAACATCGACCTCAACACCTCGTACTCCTTCGGGCTTGACGACCAGGAGTTCGTCGTCGCGTTTGAGACGGACGATCCCGCCGACTTCCTCGACCTCGTGCAGCGCCTTCGGACGACCGAGTCGAGCAGCTACACGCTGCGCGACACACCGGTCTTCACCTGCATCGCCGCATCGGTCGAGCGGGCGCTCGGCGCGCTCGACGGCGACGCCCTGACCTCCGGCATCGACCCGCTCGTGACCACGCCCATCACATGACCGAGGAGCCCCAGGCACTCACCGCGGACTACGACGAGGTCCGCGACATCACGATCATCGGCGCCGGCCCGGTGGGGCTGTCAGCGGCGTTCTGGGCGGGGATGCGCGAGGCCAGCTCGCGCATCGTGGACTCGCTTCCGGAGATCGGCGGCCAGCTCACGACGCTGTACCCGGAGAAGTGGGTCTTCGACGTCGTGGGGTATCCGAGGATCCTGGCCAAGGACCTGGTCGAGCGGCTGCGCGAGCAGTCACTCGAGCAATTCGACGTGCCGGTGCACCTCGAGACCACGGCGAAGACGATCTCCTGGGAGGACGACCTCGTCGTGATCCACACCGACCGCGGCAAGCTGCGCTCGCGCACCGTGATCATCTCCGGCGGCCACGGCGCCTTCGAGCCCAAGAAGCTTCCCGGCTACGACATGACCCCGTGGGAGGGCCGCGGTGCGCACTACCTCGTGGGCGAGAAGTCCGAGTTCGAAGGCAAGAAGGTGCTGATCGTGGGCGGCGGCGACTCCGCCTGCGACTGGGTCATCAACCTCCTGGACGTGGCCGACGAGATCACGCTGGTGCACCGGCGCGAGGGCTTCCGGGCGCACGAGGTGACCGTCGGACAGGTCATGCAGGCGGCCGAGGACGGCACGGTCTCCGTCCACACGCCCTTCCAGATCAAGGACGTGGTCGGCAACGGCCACGTCGAGCGTGTCGTGTTGTTCCACTCCGAGGACGAGGGGCACGAGGTCGAGCTCGAGGTCGACGCGATCCTGCTCCAGCTCGGGTTCAAGACCGCGCTGGGGCCGCTGAAGGACTGGGGCCTGGAGATCTCCAAGGGCGCGCTGGTCGTCGACCCGGTGATGAAGACCAACCTCGAGTCCGTCTGGGCGTGCGGCGACATCACGACCTTCGACGGCAAGCTCAAGCTCATCGCCACCGGCTTCGCCGAGGCGGCGATCGCGGTCGCCCAGGCGGTCCACCAGATCCGCCCCGACACGAAGATCCAGCCCAAGTACTCGACCAACACCGGCGTGCCCGGTGGGGCGGAGGGCGACCCCACCTCGCCGAGCGCCTGAACCCTGGCCCGCTCGAAGCCCATCCCCGACGGCGCCATCGCGCACCTGCGGGGCGCGGACCCGGTCCTGCGCGGCGTGATCGACCGGATCGAGGCCGGGGAGGGGCTGGGCGAGCGCGCCGGGCGGCGCGGCCTGCGTCCCGACGACCACTACGGCGCGCTCGTGCGCTCGATCGTCGGTCAGCAGCTCTCGACCAAGGCGGCGCGCGCGATCTACGAGCGGCTCCTCGCCCACTTCGGCGGCCACACGCCCACGCCGGACGAGGTGCTGGCTGCCGACCCCGAGGAGATGCGCGCGGCGGCCGGCCTGTCCCACGCGAAGGTCGGATTCCTGCGCTCCCTGGCGGAGCACTCGCTCGACGGCTCGCTCGAGCTGGAAAAGCTGAACGACCTCCCCGACGACCAGGTCACGGCCGAGCTGGTCGCCGTCAAGGGCATCGGGGCCTGGACCGCCGACATGTTCCTGCTCTTCCACCTCCAGCGGCCGGACGTCCTGGCGGTCGGCGACCTGGGCATCCGCCGCGCCGCGATGATCGCCTACAAGCTCGAGGAGCTGCCGGACGCCGAGCAGCTGACGAAGCTCGCCGAGCCCTGGCGCCCGTACCGCTCGGTGGCATGCCGGTATTTGTGGCGGTCGTTGGATGCGACGCCGGTGTAGCGCGAGTCGTCAGTCGTCAGACGTCAGTCGTCAGTTCCGAGGGACGAACTCGCGTGGCGACTCGGCTCTACGGTGCGTGGGATCGTTCCGCGACCTCCTTGTCTACCGACGGGCCGTGCAATTCGCGGACGAGATTTACGCCAGCGCGGCCGATTGGGACTCGTTCGATCGCTGGACCGTCGGGGTGCAGCTCGTGCGCTCCGCTGACTCGATCGGCGCAAACGTCGCCGAGTCGTCGGGACGCTCCGGAACTCCGGACCAGCGCCGGCTGTTCTTCATCGCCCGGGGCTCCGCGTTCGAGACCGAGCACTGGCTCGAGCGCGCTGCAGAGCGCGGACTTACGGGTCCGGCGAACGCCGCTGCGCGGGCGGGCGAGTTGAGCAGAATGCTGAGCGGACTCGTGCGCCGTCTCTGACGACTGACGACTGACGACTTTTATGCCCTGTGAAAGTTGTGCACGACCCCGACGGACTCGAAGCCGAGGCTCGCGTAGAAGCCCGACACCCACCCGTCCGCCTCGCAGTTGAGGAAGGTGAGCCGGTGGCCGGCCTCGTGGGATGCGGCCGTGGCCGCGGCCACAACCGCGCGGGCGAGTCCCTGCCGGCGAACGGCGGGCGCGGTGCCGACGTCCTCGACCTGGCCGATCCCGTCGTCCGCGAGGAGGCGGCAGCAGGCGGCCAGCGGCTCGGCCGCCGGAGCGGTGAACCAGCGGTCCGATGCGGCCGCCGCCCCGAGGCGGCGCTCGAAGGCCAGCACCTGGTCGGCGACCTCCCGCGTGCCCCACTGCTCGGCCAGGATCAGGTCGCGGCGCGCGGGCTCGACGGCGCCGATCTCGGTCTCGCCCACCCCATCCACGACGGGCGGCTCGCCGCGGTGCGCCATGTAGGCGTGGCGTACGACGCGCCAGCCCAGCGCGCGGAAGGCCGGCGCCAGCCGCTCGCCCTCGGCGGCGTCGGGCACGACGACCATCGAGGGCACGCCGCGGTGGGCGGCCGACGCGGCGAGCGCCCGCGCGTCCGTGCCGGTGGCGCCCTCGACCCGCAGGTGGTTGGCGTCCCACACGAGCGGCAGGTCGGGCGTGCACAGCACCGTGAGCGGGCCGTCGTGCGTCACCTCGGTGACGGCTCGCTCGGAGAGGCCGTGGACGAAGGCGAGCGCGCGGGCCAGCTCGCTCATGCGCGGCAGATTCCCGGCAGTGCCGGCGCCGGGTCGCCGGGACGGGGCCGCCGCGCCCATGCGGCCCACGCGTCATACGGCTGATAGACGCGTGCGAGCCGGGGATCGACGAGGCCGACGGGGAACAGGTCGTCCTCGCGGAAGGAGTACTGGAAGGCCGCCCGCACGCGTGGTTCCCGGTGCCAGCGCCCGAGCAGGGCGTCCAGCTCGCGGCACTGCGCGCGCAGGCTCGCCGGGTCGGTCGGTCGCGGGCCGCCGGCGCGTGGGCCGCCCACGCCGGTCTCGGTGATCCAGACACGGTGGCGGCGACCGCAGCCGCGCGCGTCGAGCGCCGCCTCCACGGCGGGCACGGTGTCCGGGTCCCCGACGTAGACGTGCTGGGCCCATAGGTCGCTCGAGCACACGACGTCGCGGGGCAGGCCGCGCGCGAAGTCCACGGCGGACGTCGCCTTGGGCCCCGAGGCCGGAGCGTCGGAGACCTCGCCGAGCAGGACGTCGTGGCGGCCCGGAACGCCGGCCAGCGCCGTACGCAGCTGGCGCACGAGCCCACCGTAGTAGGCGGGCGCCACCGACGCTGACCCCGCCCCGCACGAGGCGCGCTGGGGCGAGGCGAAGCCGCGGTAGTTGGGCTCGTTCCAGGCGCTCCAGTAGCGCAGCTCGACGCCTTCGGAGCGGCCCAGCTGGGCCAGCGAGCGAACCATCGCGCGGTACGCGGGCAGTGCCCCCGGAGCGATCTGGCGCGAGGTGGGGTCGACCCGGCCCGGCTCGCACCCGCCGGGGCCGCGCGCGGCCCACGCGGGCGTGTAGAGGAAGTTGACGACGACCTGCCAGCCGCCGGGCTGAGCCCGCTGGGCGGAGCGAACCGCACGCAGCTGCTCGCGGACGCCCGCGAAGGGCGCGCAGGGCGGAGTCGCGCGCTCGCAGCCAGGGTCGAGAATGCCCCAGTCCGGCGGCGCGTCGGGGCGCGGCTGCACACCGGCCCAGCTGATCATGAGGCGGTAATAGGCGGGGCGCAGGGCCGCCAGCTTCCTGCGCGCCCGCGCAAAGGGGGCAGCCTCGGCCGGACGGTCACGTGCGGCCCACACCAGCGCGGGATTGGCCTCGGTGATCCCGATCGCCGGCGC
The DNA here is from genome assembly GCA_033855795.1 of Solirubrobacteraceae bacterium. Lineage (GTDB taxonomy): Bacteria > Actinomycetota > Thermoleophilia > Solirubrobacterales > Solirubrobacteraceae > JALYZC01. Next base: position 6,516 of record JAWVFS010000149.1, read on the forward strand.
GCGGGCCGGTTCCGGCGTGCGGTGGCCGCCGCCACAACCGGCGAGCGCGAGCGCCGCGGTGGCCGCGGATACGACCGCGGATACGACGATGGCCCGGGCGCGCACGCCCGGCCTCAGACCGCCGAGACCTCTTCTTCTTCGGCGACGCGGAAGGACGACCCACACCCGCACGCGGCGACCACGTTGGGGTTGTCGACCTTGAAGCCGGCGCCCTGGAGGCCCTCGACGAAGTCCACGGTGGCCCCCCGCACGTACGGGGCGCTGTCGCTGTCCACCAGGAGGCGGATGCCCTGGCTCTCGACGACGGTGTCGCCGTCGCGCTGCTCGTCGAATGCGAGCATGTACTGGAAGCCCGAGCAGCCGCCGCCGCGCACGCCAACCCGTAGGCCGGCGGTCGCAGCCGGTTCGGTCTGCGCGGCCAGGAACTCGCGAACCTTCTCGGCGCCCTTGTCGGTCAGCTCAATCATTGCTTCATTCAGTGTAGCGAGGCTCGGGGCGGTCATCCACGTCGCTACCCTTGTCCGTCATGCCCAGCGCGGAGGAGCTCAAGCAGCGCATCGAGGACGCGATTCCCGGAGCGTCGGCCGAGGTCGAGGACCTCACCGGCGGCGGTGACCACTTCCGGGCCGTGGTCGTGTCGCACACGTTCGCCGGGCACTCGCGCATCGAACAGCACCGGATGGTCTACGACGTCTTCGGCCCGGAGGTCGGCGGTCCCATCCACGCCCTGTCCATCACCACTCAGACCGGTAGGGAGCCATGACCGACGAGACCACCAACCCCATTCGCGACGCGATCCAGACCGCGATCGACGACCACGAAGTGATCCTGTTCATGAAGGGCACCCCCGATGCCCCGGCATGCGGCTTCTCGGCCCGCACGGTGGGCGCCCTGCAGGCGCTCGGCGCGCCCTTCGCCGCCGTCGACATCCTGCCCGACCCGCGCATCCGTGAGGAGCTGTCGGCGATCTCGGAGTGGCCGACGATCCCCCAGCTGTTCGTCAACGGCAAGCTGGTCGGCGGCGCCGACATCGTGGCCGAGATGTACGAGACCGGCGAGCTCGCGCAGACGCTGGGCGTCGAGGCCCCGGAGGCGCCCGCGGAGGCGCCGGCGGCCGAGGCCCCCGGGCCCGCGCCGATGGGCATCGAGAACCGGCTCAACTAGCGCTCTAGGACTAGCCTTGGCGGCGTGAGCGTGACCGAGCGCGACGCGGCGCCTCTGAGTTGGGACGGCGCGCGCCTCCGGATCCTCGACCAGACCCTGCTCCCCTTCGAGGAGCGGGTGCTCGAGCTGCGCGGTGCGGCCGACACCGCTGAGGCGATCCGCCGCCTCAGCGTGCGCGGGGCGCCGCTGATCGGCGTGGCGGCGGCGTACGGGCTGGCGATGGAGGTCTCCGAGCGCGCAACGCCCGAGGGGCTCGAGGAGGGCTCGGCGCTCCTCCGCGACGCCCGCCCGACCGCCGCCAACTTAAGCTGGGCCGTGGACCGCGTGCGCGACGCGGCCCGGGCCGCGGGACCAGAGCGAATGGCCGCGGCGGCCCGCGCCGAGGCCGAGGCGATCCACGCCGAGGAGGACGAGGCCAGCGCACGCATGGCCGTGCACGGCGCCGAGCTGCTGGCGGGCGCGCGGCGCATGCTCACCCACTGCAACACGGGCGCCCTGGCCGCCGGCGGCCGGGGAACGGCGCTGGCCGTGATCGCAGAGCTCGCGGACCGCGGCACGGTGGACGTGCTCGTGAACGAGACCCGTCCCCTGCTCCAGGGAGGCCGGCTCACCGTGTGGGAGCTCCGGCGGGCCGGGATCGACCACGTCCTGATCGCCGACGGAGCGGCCGCCGGGCTGATCGCGCGGGGCGAGGTCGACGCCGTCGTGGTGGGCTGCGACCGCGTGGCGGCGAACGGCGACGTCGCGAACAAGGTCGGTACGTACGCGCTCGCATTGGCCGCCCGCGCCGCCGGCATTCCGTTCGTCGTCGCCGGGCCGACGTCCTCGATCGACCCGGAGCTCGACACCGGCGCCGGCATCCCGATCGAGGAGCGCGATGCCGACGAGATCCGCCGCGCCGGCGGCGAGCTGGTGACGATCGACGGGACGCCCTGTCGCAACCCCGCGTTCGATGTGACGCCGGCGGAGCTCATCACCGCGCTGGTCACCGAGCGGGGGGTCGTGACGCCGGTGGACGGTGCAGGGGTGGCGGCGGTGCTGGCGCCGTGAGGGCGGCTCGCTCGCTGTCGCTGCACGAGACTCGCGTCGAGGAGCTCCCCGACCCGGTGCCCGGGCCCGGAGAGGTCGTCTGCACCATCGAGGCCTGCGGCGTGTGCGGCTCGGACGTCACCGACTGGCACGTCGAGCCCAAGCTGCCGGCCGTCCTCGGCCACGAGCCCGCGGGCGTCGTGACCGCCGTCGGTGAGGGCGTCTGTAGCCCCCGTCCCGGAGAGCGGGTCGCGCTGCACCACCACGTGCCCTGCGGCGAGTGCCGCCGCTGCCGGCGCGGGCACGAGACCCTGTGCGAGCGGTTTCGTCAGAGCAACCTCGACCCGGGAGGCTTCGCCGAGCAGGTCCGGATCCCGGCCGAGCTCGTTCCGGAGCTGCTGCCGATCGGCGAGCTCGACGCGGTGACCGCCACGTTCGTCGAGCCGCTGGGCTGCGTGCTGCGTTCTCACGACCGCGCGCGCCTGCGGCCCGGGGACTCCCTGCTGGTCGTCGGTGCGGGCACCCAAGGCCTGCTCCAGATCCAGGCGGCTCACGCCCGCGGGGTGGAGGTGGTGTGGGTCCGGGAGCCGCGGCCCGAGCGGCTCGCCCTCGCCGAGGCGGCGGGCGCCGAGCGCCACGGCAACGAGCCGGTGGACGTCGCCATCGTGTGCACCCCGAACGCCGGAGCCATCGCCGCGGCCGCCGATGCGCTGGCGCCGGGCGGGTCGCTGTGCCTGTACGCGCCGCCGTCGCCCGAGCGTCCGCTCGAACTCGACGGCGAGAGCCTCTACTACCGCGAGTGGGACGTGACGGCGTCCTACTCGGCCGGCCCGCACGACGTTCGCGCGGCGCTCGAGCTGCTTGCCTCCGGCCGCATCGATCCCGGGGCGCTGGTCTCACACCGCGTGGGCCTCGACGGTGTCGGCCGCGCGCTGGAGATGACGCGCAGCGGCGAGGCGCTCAAGGCGGTCGTGGTCCCGTGAGGGCCGCGCTGCTCTACGGCCCCGGAGACCTCCGCGTACAGGAGGTGCCCGATCCGGAGGGCGAGGTCGTGGTGCGCGTGGACGCCGCGACGACGTGCGGCACCGACGTGAAGATGTTCCACCGCGGCCATCCCGTGCTCCCCGCGTACCCGTGCCCCTTCGGGCACGAGACGGCCGGGACGCGCGCGGACACCGGGGAGCGCGTGCTCGTGTCCGACTCCGTGGCGTGCGGGCGGTGTGCGCCCTGCCGGGGAGCGCGGCCGCAGATCTGCCGGGCGCCGCGCTGGGTGCTCGGGGCCTTCGCCGAGCGCATCGCCGCACCGGCAGCGGCCCTGCACGCGATTCCCGACGGCCTCGAGCCCGCGGGTGCGGCCATGGCCGAGCCGCTCGCGGCGGCGGTGCACGCCGTGGCGCGCGGCGGCGAGGCGGGTGACGCGGGCGTGCTCGGCTGCGGCCAGATGGGCC
>JAWVFS010000150.1:0-4207 GCA_033855795.1 Solirubrobacteraceae bacterium
GGACGACGCCGGAGACGACTTTCGCGTTGACCGCCTTCGCGAGTATCGGCGGCGGGATTGCCTGGGTGTGGTAGTAGCGGATCGTCTGGTTGTCCTTCTCGGTCACGTTCGCGAACAGGTCGATCAGCCCGCCCGACTGCCCGGACGCCGCAATGGCCCCCAGCGAGCCCGCGCTCGGAGGCGCGGGTATTTCGAACGTGGGCCCGAACGACGTCACGTCCGTGTTCGAGACGCGCGCGAAGAACTGCCCCGCCGCGCCGCCGCTGTCGGTCCCCCACACCACGATGATGCGGCCGTCGGCGTCCGCCGTCATGGCCACCTGCCGGTGCTGCGCGGCGCTTGCGTCGAGCGTGATCGAGGACGGTTGGCCCACGCGCCAGAACACGATCTTGTTCTCCGACGGGTAGCCGGCGGGGGATGCGACGAAGACGCCGGGCCGGCCGGGCCGCCCCGTGATCGCCCAGCGCCCGAGCGTCGAGGGACCCTCCTGGGCGCCGGCGTAGGTCGTCGAGGAACCCGGGACCTTCAGCGGCGCGCCTGCCGGCGCCCCCGTCGCAGTGTCCACCTGGGTCACCCATGCGCCGTTGTTCGCGCCGGCCGAGAACACGGGCCAGCCGAGCCACATCGTCCCATCGGCTCCGTCAACCGCCAGGTTCGGCGCAGACTCGGCATAGCCGCCGAGGGGCGTCTGGTAGTTGAAGTTCGGGGTCGCCGGGTCCGTACCGAGGTGGACCCAGGTGCCGCTCGTCCCGTACCAGGTCGAGAAGACAGTCCCGCCGGGGCCGTTCTCGATGCTCACCGGAGAGGCGTAGAGCGAGCCGCTCGCGACCGGCGGCGTCGGCGACTCCGCCCACGCCGCACCACTGTCGTCGGACGTCGCAAAGCCCGAGTCCGCGCTGCCCTTTATCCCGCCCCAGAGCGTCAGCAGCCCGCCGCCCGGAGCCGCCGCGATGTCCGGGGGCGACGCATTCGGCCAGTTCACGACCAGCGTGCGCGGCGCAATCACGCCGTTCGGCGCGACGGTCCGGTGAAGGATGTCCGTCGAGTTCGTCGTGGCCGGATTGACGGACTCCCAGACGGCGTGCAGCACGCCGTCGGAGGTCCGGTGAAGGCCCAGGTACGACGTGTTGCCGCCATCGTCCCCGGTGAAGCGCTCCCAGGTGCCGACCGTGCCTGCAAGGGCCGGCGGAGTGCAGGCGAGGCCGAGCAGGAGTACAGCCAAGAGGCCCCGCCGCATTCGGCTGATCCTCTCACCGATCGAGCCTGTCCGCCACCTCCGCGGCGACATCTTCGGCTTCGCGTCCTGACACGTCGATCACGGTTATGTCAGGGAGCTTGCGCATCCACGTCAGCTGGCGCCGGGCGAGCTGCCGCGTGCTGCGCTTCAGCCCCTCGACGTCGCCCACCAGCAGCTCCTCGAACCCGAGCGCCTTGCGAGCGGTCGGCGACGCACCGGCCAGATCGGCCGCCCATACCTCCTCCCCCGCGGCCGCTGCGATCTCCTCCATGCGATCGTCGATCCTCGCGTTGAGCATCTCGCGATCCATCAGCAGGCCGACCAAAACGGTCGGCACGCGAGTGTCGGACGTCCACAGCTGCGACCTCCCCGTCATGGAGGTGTCTGAGCCCTCCATGACGGGGACCGGGTCCTCGCCCATCTCGAGCAGCTCCAGGTAGCGGACGATGCGGCTGCGGTCGCCGCGCGCGATCTCGCTGCCGGGAGCCCGGCGCAGGACCTCGTCGCGCAGGCCGTCAGCGCCCTCCGCGTCCATGCGTGCCTGGATCCGGGCGCGCAGCTCCGGATCGGGCGGCGGCCGCAGGTCCAGCTCCGTCAGCGCCGCGCGTAGATACAGGCCGGTGCCCCCGACCACGATCGGGCGCCGGCCGGCGCCGCGCGCCTCGTCGATCTCGTGGTGGGCCAGCGGCATGTACCGGCCGACCGAGAACGACTCCGTCACGGGCACGAAGCCGACGAGCCGGTGCTCGAGCCGTTGCTGTTCCGCGGGTGTGGCGGCGCCCGTCAGGGCCCCCAGCCCCTCGTAGACCTGCAGCGCGTCCGCCGAGATCGCGACCGGGTCCTCCCCGCGTTCGCGCAGCAGATCTGCAACCGCGATCGCGACCGCGGTCTTGCCGACCGCCGTCGGGCCGAAGAGCGCTAGGACAGCCGGGCGAGCAGCGATTCTTCGCCCGCCAGGGTGGTGCTCGTCGCGCCGGTGATCGCGACGTGCGCGAAGTCGCCGGGTTGCGCGACGCCCGTGAAGTTCACGGTCTTGTTGTGGCGCGTACGCCCGCGCTGCTGGTCCGGGTCCGTCCGCGACGGACCCTCCACCAGCACGTCGAGCTCGCGGCCGACGAAGCGCTGGGCGCGCTCGGCCGCGATCCGCTGCACGGCCTCGACGAGGCGCTCCATCCGCTCGCGCTTGACCGCGTGCGGGATCTGGTCGGCGTAGTCCGCCGCCTCGGTCCCGCGGCGGGGCGAGAAGATGAACGTGAACGCGGAGTCGTAGCGCACCTGCTCGACCACGTCGAGCGTCTGCTGGAAGTCCTCGTCGGTCTCGCCGGGGAACCCGACGATGATGTCGGTCGAGATCGCGCAGTCGGGAACGTGCTCGCGGATCAGCGCGACGCGGTCGAGATAGCGCTGCTGGTTGTAGGTGCGGCGCATGCGCTTCAAGATCGCGCTCGAGCCCGACTGCAGGGGCAGATGGATGTGCTCGCACAGGCTCGGCAGCTCGGCGTGCGCGCGGATCACGTCCTCGCGCATGTCCTTGGGGTGCGGACTCGTGTAGCGGACACGCTCGATCCCGTCGACCGCGTCGATCATCCCGAGCAGCTCCGCGAAGCTGACGCGCCGCTCGAGGTCGCGCCCGTACGAGTTGACGTTCTGGCCCAGCAGCGTGAGCTCCTTGACGCCGTCGGCGGCCAGGCGTTCCGCCTCGGCGACCAGCTCGGCGGCCGGCCGGCTCTCCTCGCGCCCGCGCGTCGACGGGACGATGCAGTAGGCGCAGACGCAGTTGCAGCCCTGCGAGATCTGCATCCAGGCCTGGAACTGCCGCTCACGGCGCATCGGCAGATGGCCCGAGACCGATTCGAAGTCGAAGTACCCGACCTGCGCGGTCAGGCTGTCGGAGAGCAGGAACTCCGCGAGCTTCGGGATCTGTCCCGGGCCGAATGCGACGTCGACGAACGGAAAGCGCTCGAACACCTCGTCCTTGAGCGACTGCGACCAGCAGCCGCCCACGCCGATGATGCGCTCCGGGTTCTCCTTCTTCAGCCGCTTGGCCTCACCCAGGTGGCCGATGAACCGGTTGTCCGCGGACTCGCGGATCGAGCAGGTGTTGAAGAGGATCACCTCGGCGTCGTCGCGGTTGTCCACGCGGCTGTAGCCGAGCTGGTCGAGCATGCCGGCCATCCGCTCGGAATCGTGCTCGTTCATCTGGCACCCGAAGGTGGTCAGGTGGTAGGTCCTGCTCACGACCGCAGAGGGTAGCCCTCGTCAGGCGGTCGCCGGCGCGGCCTCGGCCGCATGCTCGGTCCCGTGTGCGAAGTCCGACGACCGCACCAGCAGCGCGCCCAGCACGGCCCCCGCGAACGCGATCACGCAACCCACCAGGAGGATCTCGTTCAGGGCGCTGATGAACGACAGCTGTGCCGCGCGCGCGACCGCACCGCCGCCCCCTGCGCCGGAGCGCTCGGTGGCGATCGCGTGGGCGATCGTGTGCGCTTTTGGCCCCGGGATGCCCGACGCGGTCAGCAGCGCGCTCGCCTTCGACTCGATGCGCGCCTGGAAGATCGCCCCGAGCCCGGCGATGCCGGTGGCGATCCCGACCTGGCGGAACGTGTTGTTGATCCCGGCCGCCATGCCGCTGCGCTCCGGTGAGACGACTCCGACCGCGACCTGCGCGATCGTGGGATTGCACAGACCGATGCCGGCGCCCGCCACGATGAAGCCCGGCAGCAGCGTGGTCCACTTCGAGTCGGGCTTGATCCCGTGCATCAGCAGCAGGCCCAGCCCGACTGCCCCCAGCCCAATTCCGAACAACAGTCTGGCCGGCACCGCGTGGACGAGCCGCCCGGCGGCGCCCGCCACGAAGAACGAGACCACCGTCAGCGGCAGGAAGCGCAGGCCCGTGGCGAGCGGGGACAGGTGCAGTCCGTTCTGGATGTAGAGCGTCAGGTACAGGAACATCGCGAACATCGACGCCGA
>JAWVFS010000151.1:0-8718 GCA_033855795.1 Solirubrobacteraceae bacterium
CGGGCGACGACGCCCCGGGCTGGCTCGTCCGCTGCCTGTCGGAGTTTGCCTTTCGCGGAGTGAACCTGACGCTGATCGAGTCGCGCCCGCGCAAGGCCGGGCTCGGCCACTACATGTTCTTCGCCGACCTCGAGGGCCGGGACACCGACGAGGCGGTGGCGAGGGCGATCACGGCGGTGCGCGGCCAGACGGAGGAGCTGCGCGTGCTGGGGTCCTATCCGGCGGCGTCAGCCTCCTGAATCAGGCGCTCCGGCCCGCGTTGCGCGTCCTTTACACTGCTGCACGGAGACGCCCGCAATGCTTTCCGACGTACCACCAGCTCCACCGGGGTCCGCGTCGCTCGACGAGCACCGGCGACGCGGGCAGGCGCCCGTCGAGGGCGCGACGAAGGGCCGGGTGCTCGTCCTCAACGCGACGTTCGAGCCGATCAACGTCTGCACGGTCCGGCGCGCCGCCGTGCTGCTCCTCAAGGCCAAGGCCGAGGTGATCGAGCACGCGAGCTGGGAGCTCCATTCCGAATCGCTGACGCTGCCCCGGCCGGTGGTGATCCGCCTGGTCACCTACGTCCGCGTGCCGCGCGACACGCACCGGCGCAAGATCACGCGCCGCGCGGTGTTCGCCCGCGACGGGTGGGCGTGCCAGTACTGCGGCGCACGCTCGAATTTGACCGTGGACCACGTGGTTCCGAGGTCGAAGGGCGGCGTATCGACGTGGGACAACATCGTCGCCTCGTGCGCGCCGTGCAACCGGCGCAAGGGTGACGCGCTGCTGCGCCAGGTCGGTATGAGCCTGCGGCGCAAGCCGCGCCGGCCGCACGCTCACGTCTTCATCCACGTCGCCAGCCCGAGCATCCCCGCGGCGTGGCGCGCGTATCTGCAGGACGCGGCGTAACGGCTGAGCACTAAAGAACGGGCGCCCCACTTTGGGGCGCCCGTTCACTTGCTGCTGGACTAGGACTTCACCACGGATGCGTCTGCCGGGGGGACCAGGCCGGCGGCGGCGAAGACGGTGTCCCGGTTTGGATTCGCTGGGCGGGTCCAGCGCGTTCCGACCTAGCGGCCGGTCACCTCCAGGGTCCCGCAAGAACTGTCACTCAACGTAGGACCACCTCCTTTCCCTGGTCCGAATATCTAAGCAGACCGGGAGGAGGTACTCGTCAATGCTCAGCCGCCGTTGGAGCTCGGCTCGGTGGGCTCGGCAGCCTCACCGCCGTCGTCCTGGCCGTTCGGGCCCTGCTCGGGCGGCAGCTCGGCGACCGGTGCGCCGGTGTCGGCCTCGGATTCCATGACGAGCGCGACCGCCGACACCTCGTCGTCGTCGCGCAGGTTCATCACGGTCACGCCCTGGGCCGGACGGCCCTGGCGCGAGATGCCCTTGACGCCGGTGCGCTGCACCATGCCGCTCTGGGAGATGAAGACCAGCTCCTGGTGCTCGCGCACGACCAGGGCGCCGACGAGCGCGCCCTTGCGGTCAGTCATGGAGATCGTCTTCACACCCATCGTGCCGCGGTTCTTGACCGGGTAGTCGGGGATCGGCGTGCGCTTGCCGAACCCGTTGACGGTGACGACGAGCAACTCCTGGTCGGGGCGTGCCACGTCCATCGCCAGCACGGCGTTGCCCTTCTGGGAGACGTTCATGCCCCGCACGCCGCCGGTGTCGCGGCCCATCGGCCGCGCCTGGGACTCGTGGAAGCGCGCGGCCTTGCCGGAGCGCGCCACCATGATGATGTCGTCGTCCCCACCGGTCTTCCGCACCGCGACCAGCTCGTCGTCGTCGCGGATCTTGATCGCGATGATCCCGTCCGCCTTGATCGGCGTGTTGTAGGCGGCGAACTCGGTCTTCTTGAGCTGGCCCTGGCGCGTGGCGAACACGAGGAAGCCGCCTTCGGAGAAGTCGCGCGTGTCGATGACCGCGTGCACGCGCTCGCCCTCGCGCAGCGGCAGGAAGTTGTTCAGCGAGCGGCCCTTGGCCGTGCGTGAGGCCTCCGGCAGCTCGTACACCTTGGACCGGTACACCTTGCCCCGGTTGGTGAAGAAGAGCAGGAAGTCGTGGGTCGAGCACACGAAGAGGTGCTCGATGTAGTCGCCGTCCTTCATGTCCATGCCGGTGACGCCGCGGCCGCCGCGAATCTGGTTGCGGTAGGTCGCCAGCGGCAACGACTTGATGTAGCCGGACTTCGTGATCGTGATCACCATCTGCTGGTCGGCGATCAGGTCCTCGATGTCGATCTCGCCCTCGGCATGCGTGATCTCGGTCCGGCGCTCGTCGCCGTACGTGTCCGAGATCTCCTGGAGCTCGTCCTTGATCAGCCCCATGACGCGGCCCTCGTCGCCGAGGATCTCCCGCAGCTCCTTGATGCGCTCGAGGATGTCCTTGTGCTCCGCGCGGATCTTGTCGCTCTCCAGCGCGGTGAGCTGGCGCAGGCGCATCTCGACGATGGCGTGGGCCTGGACCTGCGTGAGCTCGAAGCCGTCCATCAACGCCTGGCGCGCGGCATCGCCGTCGCGGGAGGCCCGGATCCTGCGAATGACCTCGTCCAGGTTGTCGAGCGCGACGAGCAGGCCCTCGAGGATGTGCGCCCGGCGCTCCTTCTCGGCCAGCTCGTACTTCGTCCGGCGTACGACGACCTCGCGCTGATGGCGGACGTACGACTCGATGGCCTCGCGCAGCGACAGCGTGCGGGGCACGCCGTCCACGAGGGCGACCATGTTGACGCCGAACGTGGTCTGCATCGGGGTGTGCTTGTAGAGCTGGTTGAGCACCACCTTGGGGATGGCGTCGCGCTTGAGCTCGATGACCAGGCGCATGCCGCGCTTGTCGGAGTGGTCCTCGATGTCGGAGATCCCGGTGAGCTTCTTCTCCTTGACGAGGTCGGCGATCTTCTGGATCAGCCCGCCGTCGCCGCCCTTCTTGACCATGTAGGGCAGCTCGGTGACCACGATGGCCTCCTTGCCCTGCTTGAGCGGCTCGATGTGGGCCCGGGCCTGCAGGCGGACGCGCCCGCGGCCGCTCGCGTAGGCCTCGCGGATCCCGGAGTGGCCGAGGATGATCCCGCCGGTGGGGAAGTCGGGACCCTTGATGTGCTTCATCAGGCCCTCGATGTCGATCGCGGGGTCGTCGATGAAGGCGACGACGGCGCCGATCGTCTCGCGCAGGTTGTGCGGCGGGATGTTCGTCGCCATCCCGACGGCGATGCCCGACGACCCGTTGACGAGCAGGTTGGGGAACCGCGCGGGCAGGACGAGCGGCTCCTGCTGGGAGCCGTCGTAGTTCGGGATGAAGTCGACGGTGTCGGCGTCGAGGTCGCGCAGCATCTCCGTGGCGATGCGTGAGAGGCGGGCCTCCGTGTAGCGCATGGCGGCCGCCGGGTCGTCGTCGATCGAGCCGAAGTTCCCCTGGCCGTCGATCAGCGGGGCGCGCATCGCGAAGTCCTGCGCGAGGCGCACCAGCGTGTCGTAGATCGACGCGTCGCCGTGCGGGTGGTACTTACCCATGACCTCACCGACGACGAAGGCGCTCTTGCGGAAGGGTCGGTTGGGCTGGAGCCCGTTCTCGTTCATCGAGAACAGGACCCGCCGGTGGACGGGCTTGAGGCCGTCGCGCGCGTCGGGCAGGGCGCGCCCGACGATCACCGACATCGCGTAGTCGAGGTAGGAGGACTTCATCTCCTCCTCGAGGCCGCGGGGCTCGATATTGCCGCCGCTCAGGGTCTCGGTGCCGTTCGCCATTGCCACCCCCTCCCTAGACGTCGAGGTTGGTGACGGACTTGGCGTGGGTCTCGATGAAGTCGCGGCGCGGCTCGACCTGGTCGCCCATGAGCATCGAGAACAGCTCGCCGGCGGCGAAGGCGTCCTCCATCGTCACCTGCTGGAGCGTGCGGGTCTCGGGCGCCATCGTCGTCTCGCCGAGCTGGTCGGCGTTCATCTCGCCCAGGCCCTTGAAGCGCTGGAGCTTGATGCCCTTCTGCGCCACCTCGAGCACGCATCGCCGCAGCTCCTCGAAGGAGAGCGCCTCCGCGGTGTGGTCGCCGAGGCGGACCTGGAAGGGCGGGGTGCCGGCGAGCTCGACGAGCTGACGGTGGACCCGCAGGAACTGCAGGTAGTCGTGGGACGCGAACAGCGACCGCGCCAGGCGGTGGGTCTGGGCGAGCCCGGTCTTGCGCTCGACGGCGCGGATCACGAGCTGCATCGGATCGGTCTCCAGGATCTCGACGTCGAACGGCTCGCCCTCCGGTGCCGGCTTGCCCACCAGCTTCTCGAGCGCCTCGTCGCTCTCGACCTGCTCGTCGAGCACCTGCGACTCCTCGAGGAAGGTCACCACCTCATGGCCGTGATCGGCGCGCAGCGACGACGCCCACCCCTCGTACTGCTTGAGCAGGCGACCGTACTTCTGCCAGCGCGCCTCCGTGAGCTTGAACGGCGTGCCGTGGCGATCGAAGACCTGGAACTTCTCCCACTTGTCGGCCAGGAGGAGCTCCTCGAGCTCGGACTCCTTCTCGATATAGGTTTCCTTGCGGCCCTGCGTGAGCTTGTACAGCGGCGGCTTCGCGATGTACACGTAGCCGGCGTCGATGAGGGGCTGCATCTCGCGGTAGAGGAGCGTGAGCAGCAGGGTCCGGATGTGGGCGCCGTCGACATCGGCGTCGGTCGCGATGATCACCTTGTGGTAGCGGGCCCGCGTGAGATCGAACTCGTCACGCACACCGGTGCCGATGGCCGTGATCAGCGCCTGGATCGCATCGTTCTGGAGGACCTTGTCGATCCGGCTCTTCTCGACGTTGAGGATCTTGCCGCGCAGCGGCAGGACGGCCTGGATGTTGCGGTCGCGGCCCTGCTTGGCGGAGCCGCCGGCGGAGTCGCCCTCGACGATGAAGATCTCCGCCAGCGCCGGGTCCTTGACCGAGCAGTCGGCCAGCTTGCCGGGCAGCAGCGAGTTCTCCAGCGCCGACTTGCGCCGGGTGAGATCGCGGGCCTTGCGCGCGGCCGCCCGCGCCTGGGCCGCGGCGACCGCCTTGCGGATGACGCGGTTCGCCTCCGGCGGGTTCTCCTCCATGAACTCGCTCAGCCTGGCGTTGACGATTGACTCGACGAATCCCTGCATGCCCGGGTTCCCAAGCTTGGTCTTCGTCTGACCCTCGAACTGGGGGTCGCGGAGCTTGGCCGAGATCACGGCCGTCAGACCCTCGCGCACGTCCTCGCCGACGAGGTTCTCGTCCTTCTCCCGGAGCAGCTGGTTGTCGCGCGCGTACTTGTTCAGCGTGCGGGTCAGGGCGGAGCGGAACCCCGAGAGATGGGTGCCGCCCTCGTGCGTGTTGATGTTGTTGGCGAAGGAGAAGATCGACTCCTGGTAGGAGGAGTTCCATTGCATGGCGACCTCCACCGCGCCCTCGTCGCTCTCGCCCTCGAAGTAGACGATCTTCTTCTGGACCGCCTCCTTGTTCTCGTTGAGGTGGGCGACGAAATCGCGGATGCCGCCGTCGTACTTGAACTCCGCGCGCTGGCCCTCGCCGCGCTCGTCCACGAACGTGATGCGCAGCCCGCGCGTCAGGAACGCCGTCTCGCGCAGGCGCTGCTCGAGGACGTCGAACTCGAAGTCGAGCGTCTCGAAGATGTCGGCATCGGGCAGGAAGGTGATCTTCGTCCCCGTCTCCTTGGTCGCGGCACCCTTCTTCAGCGCGCCCTTGGGGGTCCCGCGCTCGTAGTCCTGGGTCCAGACATGGCCGTCGCGCCGGACCTCGACGTGCAGGCTCTCCGAAAGCGCGTTGACGACGGACACGCCGACGCCGTGCAGACCGCCGGACACCTTGTACCCGCTGCCGTCGCCGAACTTCCCGCCCGAGTGCAGCACGGTGAGCACGACCTCGACCGCGGGCTTCTTCTCCTTCTGCATGATGGCGACGGGGATGCCGCGGCCGTCATCGGTCACGGTCACCGAGCTGTCGGGGTGGATGACGACCTCGACGACGTCGCAGTGGCCGGCGATGGCCTCGTCCACGGAATTGTCCACGACCTCGTAGACCAGGTGATGCAGGCCGCGGGTCCCGGTCGAACCGATGTACATCCCGGGCCGCTTGCGGACGGCCTCGAGGCCCTCGAGCACGGTGATGTCCTTGGCGTCGTAGCCGGACTTCGACCCCTTCGACGCGCGCGTGCGGGGCTTGCGCTCCTTGTCTGGCAAACGGTCCTCCTAGGACATGGAAAGCCCCGACTCCGCGCCTTGGAACGACGGGTCGGGGCGGTCCGATTCAGTGACCATAAGGATAGCACACGACGACCCGTCTCCCGGCGCCCGGAGCGCGACAAAACTCCTGCAAATCGGCAGAAAATGCGCCGCGGTGGCGGGAGGTCGATCCGCGCGGCTCACGGCCTTATCCTCGCCCGGTCGGCACGGCATCGCAGCGCATCGAGGACGGGGGCGCCGAGGGCTTCGTTGAGGGCCGCCACGACCTCGCCCGACATGAGGTCCAGCTCGTGGGCCCAGACGGCCGAGCGGCAGGCCACCGTGAGCGTGGCGTCCCGCACCGCGACGGGCTCGGCCTCCCGCGCAACCGCCGCACCGACCGCCTCGGCCCACACCCGCTGCACGCGGGCCAGCGGGGTCGCCGGCGCCAACGTGGCCGCGAACGCGTCAACCGCGAGCGCGAGCGGTCGAGGGGCGCGGCGCCTCACGCCGCGTGCGCCTCGGCCTCGGACAGCACGACGCCCTCGGCGACGGCCAGGCGCGCCGTGTCGGCCGTGTCGGCGCCCGGCACCGCGGCCAGGTCCGTTGTCGTGATCACGCTCTGCCCCGCGGGACCGCCACCTTCGCCGCGCAACCTCGCGACGAGGCGCTCGCGGCGGCCCGCGTCGAGCTCGCTCATGGCGTCGTCGAGCAGCATCACCGGCGGCGTTCCGCGCACCTCGCCGATCGCCTCGCGCTCGGCCAGCAACAGGGCGAGCACGGCCAGGCGCTGCTGGCCCTGCGAGCCGAACGGCCGCAGGTCGCGACCCGCGCGCGCGAGGCCGAGGTCGTCGCGATGCGGGCCGTGTGCCGTGAAGCGCCGCTCAAGGTCGCGCGCGCGGCGCTCGCGCAGCTCGGCCGCGAGTCCGGGCGCATCGGGCGCCTTCGCCCGGGGGCGGTAGGTCAGCTCCGCGCCGCCATCCAATCCCAGCTCCTCGGCGACCGCGGTGAAGCGGGGTGCGAGCTCGGCCACCGCCGCTGCGCGGTCGGCCATGAGCTGGGCGCCGTGGCGGGCGAGCTCGGCGTCCCAGTCATCGAGCGACCGCTCGGCGCCGGGTCCGCCGCGGGCCAGCAGCGCGTTGCGCTGCGCCAGCGCCCGGCCGTAGTCG
Organism: Solirubrobacteraceae bacterium; assembly: GCA_033855795.1. Lineage (GTDB taxonomy): Bacteria > Actinomycetota > Thermoleophilia > Solirubrobacterales > Solirubrobacteraceae > JALYZC01. Next base: position 7,329 of record JAWVFS010000151.1, read on the forward strand.
CGCCGGGTCCCGGCGCGCGCCGGCCAGAGCGCGGCCACCACCTGGTCCACGTGCGCCCGGCGCAGGGCGGGACCGCCCTTCACGAGGTCGAGCCGGTCGGGCAGGAAGACGGCCGCGAGCGGGCGCGCCGCCACGTCGGCAAGACGGTCCACCGCCACCCCGTCGGCACGCAGCCGCTTGCGCTTCCCGGGCTCGAGGCCGACGCTGAAGGCGTGCGCGCCGTCCTCGGCCTCCGCATCGAGCTCGACGCGCGCGACGTCCGCGCCGAAGCGGACCAGCTCGCGGTCGGAGGTCGTCCGCCAGGACGCCCCCGTGCAGCCCACGTAGAGCGCCTCGAGCAGGTTCGTCTTGCCGGCGCCGTTGCGCCCGTGCACGACGGTCACGCCCGGCCCCACCCGCACGTCCGCGGCGGTGTAGGAGCGGAAGTCGCGCAGGCGCAGACGAGCGATCCTCATGGGGCTACACGTTCAGGCGGATCGGCATGATCAGGTAGAGGAAGCCGCTGCCGTCGCCGGCCTCGATCAGGCCCGGGCGCAGGGGGCTGATGAGCTTGATCACGACGTCGTCCGAGCTCACGCTCTCCAACCCGTCGCGGAGGAACTCCGGGTTGAAGCCGATCTCCAGCGCCTCGCCCGAGAAGGGAATCGGGATCGCCTCGCGTGCCTCGCCGACGTCCGGCGTCTGTGCGGAGACGGTCAGCTGGCCGTCGGCGAAGGCGAGCCGCAGCGGGGCGTTCTTCTGAGCCAGGAGAGAGATCCGCCGGACGACCTCCTCCAGCTCGGCGCGGGCCACGGTCAGCTCGTGCTCGAACTCCTCGGGGAGCAGCTGACGGTAGTTGGGGAACTGCCCGTCGATGAGCCGCGACGACAGTGTCGCGCCGCCGACCTCGAACACGACCTGGTTTTCGCCCACCCCCACCCGGAGGTCGTCGGCGCCGGCGTGCGCGGCGATCCGGGCCAGCTCCTGGAGCGCCCGCGCGGGCACGTTGGCCTCGAAGGAACCTTCGAGCTCGGCCTCCAGCGGCGTCTCCTTCACGCTCAGCCGGTAGGAGTCCGTCGCAACCATCCGCAGCTCCTTCCCCGACGCCGACACAAGAATCCCGGTGAGCACCGGGCGCGTCTCGTCGCGCGAGGCGGAACGGGCGACGGTGGTGATGGTCTGCACGAACGCTTCGCCGGGTACCGTGACGGCGCTGGCGTCCTGGGCCGTCGGCAGCGCGGGGAAATCCTCCGCGCGCAGCGTGCGAATGTCGAACGTCGCCGCGCCGCAGCGCAGCTCGACGTCCTGCTCGGCGGCCCGGAGCTCGAGCTCCTCCTCGCCGGCCGGACGGGCGCGCACAACGTCCTGGCGCAGTCGGGCGGGCTGCACGACGGCGCCGGGACGGGCCACC
>JAWVFS010000152.1:0-7210 GCA_033855795.1 Solirubrobacteraceae bacterium
CGGCGTCGACGAGCCGCCGTTCATGCGCCGCTTTTTCACCAACCGCATCAACACGTTCCTCGACGCGATCTACATCGTCCCCACGCGCGTGCGCGGGCGGAAGCTGCGGCTGCGCGCGCCCAAGCCACGAAACGAGCAGATCTACTTCATCGGCGCCACCAACGCCCCGATCCAGTCGCTCGACCCGGCGCTCATCCGCCCCGGGCGCATGGGCCGCCACATCTTCTTCCGCACGCCGACCAAGGACGACCGTCGGGACATCTTCGACCTGTACATGTCCAACGTTGACCACGACCCGGACATGGACACGGAGCGCCGCCGCGACGAGCTGGCCCGCATGACCAGCGGCTACTCGCCGGCGATGATCGAGCAGGTGTGCTCGATGGCGCTGACCTACGCGCATTCCGAGGGACGCCAGATGTTCAGCCGCGCGGACATCGTCGAGGCGATGACGACGATCGAGACCGGCACGGCGCAGGGCGTGGAGTACGTGGCCGAGGAGACCCGCGCGGTCGCCCTGCACGAGGCGGGCCACGCCGTCGGGTCCTATCTGTTCCAGGACAACGTCGAGGCGACGCGGTTGACGGTGCGCAAGCGCGGGTCGGCGCTCGGCCACTTCCAGGGCGCGGAGAAGGAGGAGCGTTTCAGCGCCTGGCAGAGCGAGGTGATGGGGAACCTCGTGATGACGCTGGCCGCGATGGCGACCGAGCACGTCTTCTACGACGAGAACTCGGTCGGCGTCGGCGGCGACGTGCACAGCGCATCGACCCGTGCTCTGGTCATGGTCGGAGCGTCGGCCATGGGTCCGCCGCCGATCGACCTCGCGGGCCGCTTCGACAGCGAGGAGGACGAGGAGGCGGAGCGCGAGCGGCTCGAGCAGCGCTTCGAGCGGATCGGCAACAAGATCATCCACCGTTCGGACCCGGGCGCCGGCAGCCCCTACGCCGAGAGCTTCACCGGCGTGATGTCGGACCCGTTCAAGCGCCGGATGGCGGCCCAGATCCTGGGTCAGGCCTACTACCAGGCCTACAACGCGATGCGCCAGAACCGGGCCGCGCTGGAAAAGGTCGCGGACGCTCTCGTCGAGAAGCGCGAGCTCCACGGCGACGAGGTCGTCGACCTGCTGGAGGAGGTCCGCCCGATCAAGCCGACGGTGGACTACCTGGACAAGGCGACCTGGCCGAGGCTGTGACCGAGCCGCACACGCACCCGCCTGACGTGGTTCCGCCGCCCCCGGAGGCGCCCGGCCCGCCGGGCCCGGAGGCGCTGCCGCCCCCGCCTCCCCCGCCCGAGGAGCCCGACCACGGCGGACGTGGCGACGAGCCGCCGCGCCCGCCGTTCGAGCCGATCTCACGGCACGCTCCGCGCTTCCGGCTGATCCTCGGCGCGCTGATCGGCGTCGCCATCGGGGCGATCGGCGCGACGCTCGTGCTCGTGTCCGGCCAGGGGCCCTCGACGAGCTCCGGCGGGTGGTCCCAGTGGCAGCCGTCGACCAGCTCGCTGGGCGACGGCGCCCAGCAGATCGCCGACCACGTCGCGCCCACCTACCGCCAGCAGGGCGGGGACCAGCTCGTCGGGGTGACCGGTGGGCCGCTCAAGGTCGCGGCGTCCCCCGACCCGCTGCCCGCGAAGATCGCCGTGGCCAGCCAGGACACGACGAAGATCGGGATCATCCGCGGGAGCACCGCGATGTACAACCTGTGCGGGCTGGGGTCGCGCTGTGCGATCAACCGCGGCAAGCCGTCGGTCCAGCGGTTCTTGCTGCTGCGGCGCGAGGCCCTGGAGCTGGCGCTGTACTCGTTCCATTACCTGGACGTCTCCAACGTGGTGGCGCTGCTGCCGCCGGCGCCGGGGCAGAAGCCCCAGAACGCCGTGTTCTTCCAGCGCAGCGAGTTCAAGAAGGTGCTCGATCATCCGATCGCCCAGGTGCTCCCCTCGCCGCCGCCGAGCGTCGTGGGTCTCACGGAGACGCCCCAGGGCAAGCTGATCAGCCAGGTCACGGCGCCGAGCGTGTACTGCTTCTCCTTCCAGCAGGCGCAGGATCTCAGCGCCTTCCTCGTGCTGCAGAAGCCGATCGAGACCGCCAAGCAGCCGTGTGCTCAGGCGCTCACCACCGGCTCGGCGACACCCCAGCCGTCCACCTCCAGCTCGAGCGGGACGACGACCAACGGCTGATCCGGCGACGGCCGCCGCTTTGGCGCGGGCCAAGGCGCGCCTGGACCGGCTCGACCTCTACGCCCGGCCGGTGGACCTGCGGCGCGTCCGCGTGCTCGTGCTGCCCTGGCTGTTTCGCCTGCCGTGGTTCCGCCGCTTCGACGGCTACGCGGCCTGGCCCCTGATCCTCCTGCGCCGGCCGCTCGCCGCCTTCCCCGACGGCGAGGACCTGCTCTGCCACGAGCTGTGCCACGTGTGGCAGATGCAGCACCGGCCGCTGCGCATGCCGCTCAGCTATCTGCGCGCCGGCTACGCCGGTAACCCCTACGAGTCCGAGGCGCGCGCCGCGGTCGAGGCGACGCGCTAACCCGTCCGGCGCTTCGGCTCGTGGCCCGCGCACTCGCGCACGGGCAGCCGGGGGTAGCGCGGGTAGGCGGGGTCGGTGCGCGAGCGCCGGCAGAGCGAAAAGGTCGAACCCCGGGTGTTTGGAACGAGCTGCTGGTGGCGGCAGGAGTCGCACAGACCGGCATTGAGGGTGGCCATGCATTGATTATGCGGCTGCGGGGGGCACGTATGCCCGCGCGCCGTGGCTAAAGGGCTGGGCGCGGGTGCCGATGCACGTAGCAGGATGAGCGTCTCCTCCAGCGAGACCAGCTGGTCCACGCAGCAACTCGTGGAGTTTCTCGCCCTGGTCGCTTCGTTCAAGGACTCGGACTCGGCAATGACCGGCGCCGTCGAGCGCGCCGCCGAGGCGTTCGACGCCGAGGTCGGGGCGATCGTCCAAGTGGAGCGCGTGACCGCATCCATCGGCTTCCCCGCCGGAGACTCTCCCGGCGACCGCGTGCTCGCGGTCGCGCAGGGGCGCGCGGACGAGATCGACGTGCCGAACCTCGGTCTGTGCCCGGCGATCGCCGTGCGATTCGAGGACGAACCGGCGGGCTGGCTTGTTCTCGCTCGCGCGAGCGAAGGCTTCACGCGCGCCGAGGACCACCTGCTGCGCGGCATGGCCCGCGTGCTGGCGCTGGCCCTGGGCCAGCTGCGGGGACTCGAACACGAGCGCGCGCTCGGAGCCTCGCTGCGCGAGCGCCAGACCCTGCTCGAACGGCTCGCCCGCGTCCAGCGCCTGATCGTCGACCGCGCCGTGCTCCAGAACGTCCTCGACGAGATCGTGACCGGCGCGCGCGACCTGCTCGGCGACGAGGTCGTCGGACTCCGGCTCGTCGACCGCGAGGACCCGACCGCGATGGACCTGGTCGCCTCCGTCGGACTCAGCCGGGAGCTCATGGCCGCCGTCCGCGACGGAACCGTGGGCGAGGGCGCCGGCGGGCGCGCGATCGCCGAGGGCCGCGTCGTGGTGATCGAGAACTACGCCCTGGCCGACGACGGTATGCCGCAGTTCCAGGCCGAGCACCTCCAGGCGGCCATGGCGGCACCGGTGCACGAGAACGGCCACGTCGTGGGCAGCCTGAGCGTCGGCTCGCGGTCGGCGGGGCGCACCTACGGCCCGGTCGACCGGGAGGTGCTGCTCGCCTTCGCCGAGCTCGCATCGCTCGCGCTCACCGACGCCCACAACTTCGAGGACGCGCTCCACCGGGCCTTCCACGACACCCTCACGGGCCTTCCCAACCGCGCACTGTTCCGCGACCGGCTCGAGCATGCCCTGGCGCGCTCCAAGCGCCGCCACGATCCGGTGGCCGTGCTGTTCCTCGACCTGGACTCCTTCAAGCGGGTCAACGACTCGTTCGGCCACGCGGCCGGGGATCAGTTGCTCGTCGCGGTGGCGCGGCGCCTGCGCGAATGCCTGCGCCCGGGCGACACGGCAGCGCGCTTCGGCGGCGACGAGTTCGCCATCCTGCTCGAGGGCGCACGCAACAGCCTCAGCGCGACCGGCGTCGCCGGGCGCATCCTGCTGGCGCTCCAGGTGCCGTTCATGGTGCACGACAAGGAGGTCCACATCGGCGCGTCGATCGGCATTGCCCTCGGCGGCACGGGGCCGGACGACGTGATGCGCAACGCCGACCTCGCCATGTACCGCGCGAAGGCCCGCGGCAAGGGGCGCTACGAGCTCTTCGAGCCGGAGATGCACGTCGCCGTGCTCGAACGTTTGGAGCTCGAGGTCGATCTGCGGCGGGCCGCCGAGCTCGGGGAGTTCATCCTGCACTACCAGCCTGTGGTCGAGCTCCAGACCGGCCGCATCGTGGGCGTCGAGGCGCTGGCGCGCTGGCGCCATCCCGAGCGCGGGCTCGTCCCGCCGGGCGAGTTCATCCCGCTGGCCGAGGAGACCCGGCTCATCCTGCCCATCGGGCGCTGGGTCATGCGCGAGGCGTGCCGCCGGGCGGCGGGCTGGCAGGACGAGCTCGGCGCGGGGGCGCCCAGTGTGTGCGTCAACCTCTCGGCCGAGCAGCTGGCCGAGCCCAGCATCGTGGACGAGGTGATGGAGGCGCTCCAGATGTCCGCCCTGGATCCACGGAGCCTGATCCTGGAGATCACCGAGACGGTCCTGATGCAGGACACCGAGCCGACGATCGCCAAGCTGCGGTCGCTCAAGGCGCTCGGCGTGCGCCTCGCCGTCGACGACTTCGGCACCGGCTACTCATCTTTGCAGTACCTCAAGCGCTTTCCAATCGACATCCTCAAGATCGCCAAGTCGTTCGTGGACGGCCTCGGACCGGCAGGCGGCGACGTCGCGCTCGCGCGGGCGATCATCGATCTGGCGGACTCGTTCGCGCTGCAGGTCGTGGCCGAGGGGATCGAGCACGCCGGCCAGGGCCGGCGACTGCTCGAGCTGGGCTGCCGGCTCGGCCAGGGCTTCCATTACTTCCGGCCAATGGAGCTCGACGCCATCGGGACGCTGCTTTCGGAGGACAACGCCGCGGGCCGCTGGCCCGAGTCGTCGGCCGAGGCCCGGCCGGGCGCGCCGGCCTAGGAGGCGTCAGGCCGCGGGCCGCTCGTCGCGGCGCCCGAGCATGACGGTGGCGGACGTCATGAACACGAGCAGGCCGCTGCCCAGCAGGAGCAGCATCATGTCGACGTAGGAGGGCGTCCAGCCCGTCGCCTCGCGGATCGCTGTGCGCGGGTCGAGCTGGCGGAGCCGGTCGAACGCCCGCGACAGCGTGTGGCCGGCGGCGGAATCAAACGACTCGTGGCGCGACAAGGGCTGCGAGACGAGGCCGGCGCCGGCGATCCCCGGCGATGTCGCGGCGGACGCCGTCCCGGCGGAGCCGAACGGGTTGGCGGAGCCGCCCGACGCGGCCGCGCGCGCGCCGCTGCCGCGGCTGCCCGCACGTCGGCTGGCGCCCGACCTCGTGGAACGCGGCTGCGCAGAGCCGCCGCCCGAAGACTTGATCGTTCTCGACGTCGAGTCGGCGCCCGGTCGGCGCGGACGCGACGCGTGCGACCCCGAACTGCTGGAGGCGCTCCCGGTGGAGGCTGTCGCGGTTCCAGACCCCGAGGCACCCGAGCCTCCGCCGCGTGGCGTCGTGTCGGGCGCACCGCCACCCGACCCGCTGTCGCCGGACCCGCCGCTCCCCGACGTCGACGGCACCGGCGCCGGCACCGAGGGCACGCTGGCCTCGGGCGTCGAGACGGGACCCGCGTTCACCGAGGGCACGGTCACCTCCGGCGTCGATGACGGGGCCGGGACGCTCGTGCCGCCCGGCAGGTCGACGTTCGCGGGCATGGCGGTCAGCGTCGGCGTGGCCGCGAGCACGCACACGATCCCCGCCTCGGTCAACAGCGTGGCGAGTGTGGCCCTGCGGAAAACCCCTGCCGTAGTCATCCGTTAGTACCCCCGACGCGGAACTGTAGCGTGGGCGGGCGCCGGGTGTCGCGGTTGTCCCGGCAACTATTCTTTTTGAAGTAATGCGCACGTTCTGGCGGCTGCTCACCTTCCTTCGCCCCTACCGGAAAGGGGTCATCGTCTCGTTGCTTCTGGCCGCCTCCGCGATCGGCTTCACCGTCGCGATCCCGTATCTGACCGGCCAGGCCGTCAACGCCGTCCGGCCGGGGCACCACGACCGCAGCGCGCTGATCGCCTTTGCGATCGCGATCGGCGGCGCGGCGCTGCTGCGCCTGGCATTCACCGTGGCCCGCCGGCTGGTCGCCGGCCGCGTGTCCCTGGGCGTCGAGTACGACCTGCGCCAGCGCATGTACGAGCACCTGCAGCGCTTGGAGCTCGGCTTCTTCGACCACCAGCAGACCGGCCAGCTCATGTCGCGCGCCACGGTGGACCTCCAGGCCGTGCGGTTCTTCCTCGGCTACGGGCTGGTGTTCCTGCTGCAGTCCGGCCTGACCCTGCTGCTCGGCGCGGTCGCGATGTTCGTGCTCAATCCCGTGCTCGCGGCGGTCGCGCTGTGGCCCGTGCCCTTCGTCGTGCTCGTGGCCGCGCGCTACGGGCGCAGGGCGCGTCCGGCCATCCAGGAGGTCCAGCAGCGCATCGCCGAGCTCACGGCCGAGGCGGAGGAGAACGTCTCGGGCGTGCGCGTGGTGAAGGCCTTCGCCCGCGAGCAGCGCCAGCTCGGCCGGTTTCGCCACAGCGTGCGGCGTGTGTTCGACCAGTCGATGTACTCGACCCGGTTGCAGGCCTTCTATCAGCCGTTGATCGGCTTCCTCCCCAACCTGGGCCTGGCGGCGATCCTGCTCGTCGGCGGCCGCCAGGTGATCGACGGCTCGCTCACCCTCGGCGCCTTCACCGCCTTCTACGCCTACATGCTCATGCTGATCTCCCCCATGCGGACCCTCGGGGTGTTCCTCGGCATGTCCCAACGCGCGATCGCGTCGGGCGCGCGGATCTTCCAGATCCTCGACCGCGCGCCGGAGATGACCGTGCCCGAGGGCGCACCGGCGCTGCCGCCCGGCGACGGCCACGTCGAGCTGCGCGGGGTGACCGTGGCCTACGACGGCACGCGCGAGCCGGCGCTGCGCGACATCGATCTCGACGTGCCGGCCGGGACAACGATCGCGCTCGTGGGCACCACGGCCTCGGGCAAGACGACCCTGGTGTCGCTGATCCCGCGGCTGTACGACCCGTCCGCGGGCAGCGTGCTGGTGGACGGCG
>JAWVFS010000153.1:0-11850 GCA_033855795.1 Solirubrobacteraceae bacterium
GGCCAGCCTTCCGCCGAACGGCGTCAGGTTGCCGGCCACCGAGCCGAAGTCGAGGTTGGGGTAGGCCGACGTCGCCTGCGTTACCGTCACCCCTGGGCTCGATGTCGTGAGGGTGCCGCTGACGCCCGTCAGCGTGTTGAACTCTGCGGAGCCGAGGGACTCGGTGAGCGCGAACGATTCGCCGGGCTCGGTGACGCTGTTTCCGTTCCCGGACGTCTCGTTCACCGTGGCTCCCTGCCCCTCGACCGCGAGCTGGGCGCTCGCGGCCGGCGCCATCACCAGCACCGCCAGCAAGGCGACGCCCGTGCTCGCCCTGCACAGCAATCGTCGGTAAAGCGGCAACCCAGTCATTTGGCCTGGGCTGACGATCGGCGCTCCAGCCGCGCCGGGTTGAGCCTGCCGCTCTCGGTTACGACAACCGGCCAGTCGCGGCGCGGCGTGCGCGCGAACCGGGTCCGTCCAGCCGCGCTCGTCGCTGCACTCGGGCGGCGTTGCACCGGAGGAGTTGACGGATCGCGATCCCATCGGCCCGGGCGCGTCCGCGTCCGTGCGGACCGCCCGTGCGATCATCGGCCGTCGACCCGGTCTTCTAGGCCCCCTGCGCGCCCATGTCCGATCTCGACCACGCCGTGGACACCGTCATCGCCGACTGCCTCGCCGTTGCGGGTGGCGAGGACGTGGTCGTCGTGGTCGACCGCGAGACCCGGGATCTCGGCGACGCGCTGCGCGGCCGCGCGGCCGCGGCGGGAGCCGACGCCGTGCTCGCGCTGATGGACGAGCGCGCCGACAACGGGACGGAGCCGCCGCCGCCGGTCGCGGCTGCGCTCGCGGCGGCCGACGTGTTCATCGCGCCGACCTCCAAGTCGCTGTCCCATACCCGCGCCCGTAAGGCCGCGTCGGACGCCGGCGCCCGCGGCGCCACCATGCCGGGCGTGACGACCGACATGCTTGCGCGCGTGATGGCGGTCGACTTTCCCGCCCTGCGGGCGCGCAGCGCGACGGTCGCGCGGGCGCTCGGCGACGCCGACGAGGCGCACCTCACGTGCCCGCTGGGCTCCGACCTGCGGCTCGATCTGCACGGCCGCGCCGCCATATCCGACGACGGCGACCTCTCCGCGCCCGGCGCCTTCGGCAACCTGCCCTGCGGCGAGGGCTTCATCGCACCGGCCGGGGGAGAGGGGATCGTGATGGCCTCCTCGCTCGCGGCGATCGGGCTGGCGTCCGAGCCCGCGCGGCTCACCGTCCGCGACGGGCGGCTGGCGGAGGCGACCGGCCCGGAGGGCGAGCGCCTGCTCGACGGGCTGCGCGCCCACGGCGACGCCGGGGTGAACCTCGCGGAACTCGGCGTCGGCACGAACGACCGCGCCACCCTGACCGGCAACGTGCTCGAGGACGAGAAGATCCTCGGCACCGTGCACGTGGCCTTCGGAGCCAGCGCCGGGATCGGCGGGACCGTCGCGGTCCCGATCCATCTCGACGTCGTCGTGCTGGACGCGACGCTCAGTGTGGGCGGCCAACCGATACTCGAGGCCGGGCGCCTCGTCGTCGAAGGGTGACGACGCTCCTCGCCGTCCCCAACGTGTCGGAGGGCCGCGACGCCGCGGCGCTGGCGGCCATCGGCGAGGCCTTCGCGGCCGGCGGCGCCCGCGTGCTGGACGTGCACGCCGACCCCGACCACAACCGCGCCGTCTTCACGCTCGCCGGCGTGCCCGGACGGCTCGCCCCGGCCGTGCTCGCGGGCGCGCGCGAGGCGCTGGCGCGCATCGACGTCTCGGCGCACGATGGGGTGCACCCGCGTGTCGGCGCACTCGACGTGGCGCCCGTCGTCCACCTCGACGCCGACGCCCGCGGGGCGGCGTGCGCCGAGGCGCTCGTGCTGGGCGACCTGCTCGGCCGCGAGCTCGACCTGCCGGTGTTGCTGTACGGCGCGCTCGCGGGTGGGCGCACGCGCGCGGAGCTTCGCCGCGGCGGCGCGGACGCCCTCGGCGAGCGGCTGCGCGGGGGAGAGCTGCATCCGGACTTCGGGCCCACCGAGCGCCATCCGACGGGCGGGGTGGCGCTGGTCGCCGCGCGCCCACCGCTGGTGGCGTTCAACCTCGAGCTGGCATCGCCCGCCAGCGTGGACGACGCCCGGCGGATCGCCGCTCGGATCCGCGAGGGCGGCCCCGACGGCCTGGCCGGGGTGCGGGCACTGGGGCTCGAGCTGGCGGAACGCGGGGTCGCGCAGGTCTCGACCAACGTCGAGGACCCGCGCGCGACCCCGCTGGCCGCCGTCGTGGAGGCGGTGCGCGCGCACGCTCCGGTCTCGGCGGCGGAGCTCGTCGGCCTCGCACCGGCGGCTGCTTTCGACGGCTTCCCCGCTGACGTCCCGATCCCCGGCTACGACCCGGCCCGGCACCTGATCGAGAGACTAGGCTTGTAGGCCACATGGCTCAGACCAAGCGCAAGCGACGCTCCAAGCACCGCGGCACCGCCGCCGGCACGATCGAGTCGCGCGGGCGCACCGGCCGCAAGCCCGACGCCAAGGAGCGCGGCGCGAGCAAGCAGGAGCAGTCGCGTCAGAGGCGCCTCGAGCGGCTCGACCGCCCGCCGAGCTGGAAGAGCGCCGGCCAGCGCGCGCTCATCGCCGCCGCCGTGTTCCTCGTCGCGGTGCTCTTGCTGTTCAAGCAGAAGGTCGGGGCGGCCATCAGCCTGGCGGCCTTCATGGTGCTCATCTACCTCCCGATGGGCTACTACACCGACCTGTTCCTCTACCGCCGCCGCCAGCGCAAGAAGGCGCAGGAGAAGCAGAAGCCCCGCGAGGGGAAGGGGAGCTGATGGACGTCCGTAGCTTTACCGTCGGGATGGTGTCCGAGAACTGCTACTTCGCCAGCCCGGACGGCTCGTCGCAGGCGATCGTGGTCGATCCCGGCGAGGAGGAAGACCGGCTGCTCGCGGCGATCGACGAGCTCGGGCTCGACGTCAAGGCGATCCTCCTGACCCACACGCACTTCGACCATGTCGGCGCCGTCGCTCCCCTGGCGCGGGCCACCGGCGCCCCGGTCTACTGCCCGCAGCTCGAGGTGCCCGTGCTGGCGGACATCATGAGCTTCGTTCCCTGGCCCGGCTTCGGCCCGTACGAGTCCTACGACGCCGACGAGACCGTCGCGGGCGGCGAGCACCTCGAGCTCGCGGGCTTGGACATCGACGTCCTGTTCACGCCGGGCCACAGTCCAGGCCACGTGACCTACTCGATCCCCGCCGAGCGGGCCCTGTTCTCCGGCGACGTCCTGTTCGAGGGCTCGATCGGCCGCACCGACCTGCCCGGCGGCGACGCGCCGACGCTGTTCAGCTCGATCGCGACGCTGGTCGACGGCTTCCCGCCCGATACGACGGTCTATCCCGGGCACATGGGAATCACCACGCTGGGCCGCGAGTCGGCCACGAACCCTTTCCTGCTGGAAATCGCCTCGCAGCGGTGAGCCCGGAGAAGCTCCAGGCGCCGCGCGGCACCTTCGACGTGCTGCCCGAACAGGCGGCTGCGCGCGCGGCCGTGGAGCGCGAGGCGCGCCGGCTCTTCGAACCGGCGGGCTACGGGCGAATCGAGACGCCGACGTTCGAGGCGACGGAACTGTTCGCGCGCGGTGTGGGGGAGAGCACCGACGTCGTGCAGAAGGAGATGTACACGTTCGACGACGGGGGCGGGCGCTCGGTCACGCTGCGGCCGGAGGGCACGGCGCCGATCTGCCGCGCCTACATCGAGCACGGCATGCACAAGCTGCCCCAGCCCGTGCGCCTGTGGTACCTGTCGAGCTTCTACCGCCACGAGTCGCCGCAGGCCGGCCGCTTCCGCCAGTTCTGGCAGGTCGGGGTGGAGGCGATCGGCTCAGACGACCCCGCCGTCGACGCCGAGACCATCGTGCTCCTCGCCGAGCTGCTCCACGCGGTCGGTGCGCGCGACGTGCGCCTGCGGCTCTCCTCCCTCGGCTCGCCCGAGGTGCGGGCGGCCTACCGGACCGAGCTGCAGACGTACCTGCGCGAGCACGAGGCGGAGCTCTCCTCCGAGGTGCGCGAGCGCATCGACCTCAACCCGTTGCGCGCGTTCGACGCGGACCACCCGGGCACGCGCGAGCTGATGGGCAGCGCGCCGCGCCTGCTCGACCGGTTGAGCGCCGAGGACGCCGAGCACTTCGCGGAGGTGCGAGCGCTGCTCGACCGGGCCGGGGTGGCCTACGAGGTCGATCCCATGCTCGTGCGCGGCCTGGACTACTACACGCGCACGGTTTTCGAGTTCGAGAGCGCTGCCCTCGGCGCCCAGTCCGGGGTCGGTGGCGGCGGCCGCTACGACGGGCTGGTGGAGGCCCTCGGCGGCCCGCCGGCGCCGGGGTGCGGCTGGGCCGCCGGCATCGAGCGCATCCTGCTCGCCTCCGACGACGCGGCCGGCGCGGTGTCCGGCCCCCCGACGCCCGCCCCTCCGGTCGACCTGTTCGTGGCCTTCGCGGACACCGCCCAGCGCGCCGACGCGTTCGGGCTCACCGTCGAGGCTCGCCGCGCCGGCCTCGGCGCGCAGATGGAGCTGGCGGGCCGCTCGCTGAAGGGCCAGCTCCGGCAGGCCGACCGGGTCGCAGCGCGCTTCGTGGCCATCCTGTCGGCGGAGGGCGGGGCGTTGAAGGACATGGAGTCCGGCGACCAGCGCGATGTCGACCCGGCGGCGGTCGTGCGCGACGTCCTTCGCGGCCGGGGGGCCGCGTGAAGCCGCCGCGCGCCAACGCCTACCGGGACGCCTGGTCCGGCAACCTCGATGCCTCGCGCGCCGGCGACGAGGTTCGCGTGGCGGGGTGGGTCCACCGCCGCCGCGACCACGGTGGGCTGATCTTCATCGACCTGCGCGACCGTTCAGGCCTGCTGCAGCTCGTCTTCCATCCCCAGACCGCGCCCGAGGCGCACGAGCGCGCCCACGGCCTGCGCGCCGAAGACGTGATCACCGCGACGGGCGCGGTGGCCCGGCGCGCACCGGAGAACGTCAATCCCGAGCTGCCGACCGGCGAGGTCGAGCTCGAGGTGGCCGGGTTCGAGCTCCTCGGCGATGCCGACACGCCCCCCTTCCCGATCGACGAGGAGGGCCCGGTGGACGAGCTCACCCGTCTTCGCCACCGGGCGCTCGATCTCCGTCGCGCGCACCCGCGGGATCGCCTGCTGCTGCGCGATCGGGTCGCCCAGACCATGCGCCGCGTACTCGGGGAGCAGGACTTCGTGGAGATCGAGACACCGATCCTCACGCGCTCGACGCCGGAAGGGGCACGCGACTTCCTCGTGCCCTCGCGGGTCAACCGCGGCAGCTTCTATGCGCTTCCGCAGTCGCCGCAGCTGTTCAAGCAGCTGCTGATGGTCGCCGGCTTCGAGCGCTACTACCAGCTCGCGCGCGCCTTCCGCGACGAGGACCCCCGGGCGGACCGCCAGCCCGAGTTCACCCAGCTCGACCTCGAGATGTCGTTCGTGGAGGAGGACGACGTGATCGCCGTGATGGAGACCGTCATGGCCGCGGTGTTCGAGGAGGCCGGCTTCGCCGCTCCGCCATCGCCCTGGCCACGGGTGCCCTACGACGAGGCGGTGGCTCGCTACGGGATCGACCGTCCCGATCGGCGCTTCGGCCTCGAGATCGAGGACGTCTCCGAGGCCGTGGCGGGCTCGGAGTTCCAGGTCTTCGCGAAGGCGCTGGAGTCCGGCGGCGTCGTGCGCGCGATCAACGCCGGCGCGCACGAGTTGCCGCGCTCGGCGCTCGACGAGCTGACCGAGCAGGCCAAGGGCCTCGGGGCCAAGGGGCTGGTGTGGGCCTACGTCGAGGACGACGGCGGGTGGCGCTCGCCGATCGCGAAGTTCCTCTCCGACGCGGAGGTCGCCGCGCTCAACCACGGCCTCGGCGCTTCGGCCGGCGACCTGCTGCTCGTCGTGGCCGACGACGCCGGCGTCGCCGCCCGGGTGCTGGGCGCGCTGCGCCTCGAGCTGGCCGAGCGGCTGGACCTGGTGGCGCCCGGCGCCCACGACCTGCTGTGGATCGTGGACTTCCCGATGTTCGCGTGGAACGCCGCCGAGGAGCGCTGGGATCCGCTCCATCACCCGTTCACCGCACCCAGCGGCGACCTCGACGACCCCGGCACCCTGCGCTCGCGCGCCTACGACCTGGTGCTCGACGGCTTCGAGATCGGCGGCGGCTCGATCCGCATCCACGACCCCGAGGTGCAGCGCCGCGTGCTCGAGCTGATCGGCATCGGGCGGGAGGAGGCCACCCAGCGCTTCGGCTTCCTGCTCGACGCGCTGCGCTACGGGGCGCCGCCGCACGGGGGCATCGCGATGGGCTTCGACCGCATCGTCGCGCTCGTCGCCGGCCTGGGCACGCTGCGCGAGGTCAACATCCGCGAGGTCATCACGTTTCCCAAGACCGCGACCGGCGCCGACCCCCTGACCGGGGCTCCGGCGCCCGTCGATCCGCGCCAGCTGCGTGAGCTCGGCCTGCGTGTGGAGCGCGACGAGAAGCAACGGGGAAACTAAGCCTCTCCGGCTCTGCTGCCGAATAAGAGGGGGATGAACCAGGTGTCCCGCCCTCTGCAGATCCTGCTCGTTGCCGTGCTCCTGTTCGGTGCGGTGTACATGCTGGCGTTGCGCCCGAAGGCCGGCGGCGGGTCCTCGACGCCCGCGAAGCCCGCCAAGCAGACCACGACCTCACCGGCGCAGGGCCCCGGCAGCTCGATTCCCGGCGGCCTGGGCAAGGCCGTCACGAAGGCGCGCGGCGCCGCCGCCCAGTCCGACGCCACCAACCAGCGCGTCCAGCAGGCCTCCGGCGGCGGCTCGACCCCGACTTCGACGGCGCCGGCTGCGCCCGCCCGCGCCTCGGCCGCGAAGCCGGCCGCGCACCCCGCCCGGCCCGCACCGCATCCGGCGGCCACGCCGAAGGCGACGTCTGCGTCGACCGCCGTCGCAGCCGCCATGGCCCACGGCAAGGTGGTCGTGATCCTCTTCTGGAATCAGCAGGCCTCGGATGACCGGAGCGTGCGCGAGGAGCTCGCCCACGTGTCCTCACACAGCGGCAGGGTGCTCATCGTCGCCGCCCCCGTGCGGCAGGTCTCGCTCTTCAGCAACTCCATCCGCGGGGTCCAGGTTCTCCAGTCGCCGACCGTCATCGTCGTCGACCGCAGGCACCGGGCGCGCACGCTGGTCGGCTACACGGACCGAACCGAGATCGGCCAGGCCGTGGACGACGCCCTCGCGGGTCGCTAGCCGCGCGAGGCTACACTCGCCCGCGTGGGCGGATTCGCCGAGCATTTCAACGCGCCGGTCGGGCGCGGGCACGTCCCCGACGGTGCGGCCACCGGCGCAGCCGGCGGCGCGGCCTGCGGCGACCTCGTACGCGTTTCGGTGGCCGTCGAGAACGAGCGCGTCGCCGACGCGGGGTTCGACGCCTCCGGCTGCGGTGCGGCCCTCGCCGCGGGGAGCGCGGCGGTGGCTCTCGTTCGCGGGCGCGCGCTGCTCGACGCGCTGCGGGTCGGGTCCGACGACATCGCCGCCGAGCTCGGCGGCCTGAGTCCGGGCAAGCGCCACGCCGCCGAGCTGGCCGCCGACGCGCTGGCGCGCGCCCTCGGCGCCTCCGCTCGGGCCGACGCGCGCCTGGCGCCGGAGCCGGGCCGCGTGCTCGTGGCCATGAGCGGCGGCGTGGACAGCGCCGTAGCCGCGCTGCTCGAGACGCGCGCCGGGAGCGAGGTCGCGGCGGTGACCCTCGAGCTGTGGGCCGATCCGGCCAACGACGGCGAGCGCTCGTGCTGCTCGGCCCAGGCGGTGCGCGGCGCCCGCGCGCTCGCACACGGGATGGGCATCCCGCACCTGACGCTGGACCTCCGCGAGGAGTTCCGCGCCGGCGTCGTGCAGCCCTTCCTGGACGACCACGCCGCGGGGCGGACGCCGAACCCATGCGTGCGCTGCAACGGGCACGTCCGCCTGGACGCGATGCTCGAGCTGGCCGCGCGTCTGGGGGCCGGCGCCGGACTCGCAACCGGCCACTATGCCCGCGTGCGCGACGGCCTGCTGCATACGGCGGCCGACCCGGCCAAGGACCAGAGCTACATGCTGGCCGCGACGGCGCCGGCGACGCTGGCCCGGTTGCGGTTTCCGCTCGGCGAGCTGACCAAGCCGGAGGTTCGCGCCCTGGCGGCGGAGGCGGCGTTGCCGGTCGCGTCGAAGGCCGACTCGCAGGACCTGTGCTTCCTCGCCGGCACCGACCGCGCGAGCTTCCTCGCCCGCCACGGCGGCCAGCACGGGCGGGCCGGCGAGATCGTGCGTCGCGACGGTCGGGTGCTCGGCCGCCACCGCGGCCACCAGCACTACACGGTCGGCCAGCGCCGCGGCCTCGGCATCGCGGCGACGGAGCCGCTCTACGTGCTGGCCACCGACGCGACTAGTAACCGCGTGACCGTCGGCGCCCGCGCCGACCTGCGCGCCGAGCGCGTGGTCGTGAGCGCCGCCACGCTGTACCGCGACGGCTCAGCCGTCGACCGGGTCAAGCTGCGCTACCGCTCGCGCGCGCTGCCCGCGCGGGTCGTGGGCGCGCCCGCGGCGGGCGCCCACAGTCGCCTCGAGCTCGCGCTGGACGAGCCCGTCGACGGGGCCGCCCCGGGGCAGACGGCGTGCCTGATGGCCGGCGACGCGATCGTCGGCCACGCCACCATCGCGCGGCCCTAGAGCGGCCTAGACTCACGCTCCCATGCCCAGGTCCATGAGCTCGGACGAGATCCGCGAGACGTTCCTGACCTTCTTCGAGGGGCGCGACCACAAGCGCCTGCCGAGCGGCTCGCTCGTGCCCGCGACGCACGACCCCTCGGTGCTGCTGACGACCGCGGGCATGCAGCCGCTCAAGCCCTACTTCCTGGGACAGGAGAAGCCGCCGCATCACCGGCTCACCACCTGCCAGAAGGTCTTCCGCACCACCGACATCGAGAACGTCGGCAACACCACGCGGCACCTCACGTTCTTCGAGATGCTCGGAAATTTCTCGATCGGCGACTACTTCAAGCCGGGCGCCGTCGAGTACGCGTGGGAGTTCTCGCTGCAGGTGCTCGAGCTGAACCCGGAGGACATCTGGATCACGGTGTTCGAGGGCGACGAGGAGCTCGGGCTCGGCCCCGACGAGGAGGCGACGGCCGCGTGGGAGTCCGTCGGGGTTCCGCGTGAACGCATCGTCCTGTGCCCGCGCAGCGAGAATTTCTGGCAGGCAGGTCCGACGGGGCCGTGCGGCCCCTGCTCCGAGCTCTACTTCGACCGCGGCGTGGAGTTCGGCGCCCCAGACGACCTGCCCGGCGGCGAGAACGAGCGCTTCGTGGAGTACTGGAACCTCGTCTTCATGCAGTTCAACCAGGACCCGGTGAACACGCTCGTGCCGCTGCCGGCCAAGAACATCGACACCGGGCTGGGGCTCAACCGCATGGCGATGATCCTCCAGGACGCCCCGTCCATCTTCGAGACCGACCAGTTCAAGCCGCTGATGGAGCTGGGGGAGGAGTTGTCGGATCGCCGTTACGGCGAAGCCTTCCCCACCGATCGCGCGCTGCGGATCCTCGCCGACCACTCGCGAGGGATGTGCTTCCTCGTCGCCGACGGCGTCGTGCCCTCCAACGAGGACCGGGGCTACATCCTGCGCCGGGTGATGCGCCGGGCGATCCAGCAGGGCCGCGTCCTCGGGCTCGAGCCCGGCTTCCTGGGTCGCTACGCCGACGTCGTCGAGCAGGTGATGGGCCGCGCCTACCCCGAGCTGGTCGAGCAGCGTGACTCGATCCGCCGCTGGCTGTCCGCGGAGGAGGAGAGCTTCGGGCGCACGCTCGAGCACGGGACCAAGCTGCTCGAGGACCTGATCGCGCAGGCCAAGGCGAGCGGGGCGGAGGGCATCTCCTCCGACGACGCCTTCCGCCTCCATGACACCTACGGTTTCCCGATCGATCTCACCCTGGAGCTCGTCACCGAGCACGGCCTCGGCGTTGACGAGGAGGGGTTCGAGGCACTGATGGACGATCAGCGCCGGCGTGCACGCGCGACGGCGCGTGCCGGCCTGCCCGACGACGCGGGCCGCGAGCGGGTGCGCGAGTTCGCGGGCGCGGCGGGCTTCGAGACCGAGTTCACCGGCTACGCCACCACCGAGCAGGCCACCACCGTCGGCGCGGTCGAGCGCGAGAACGGACGCGTGCTGGTGAAGCTCGAGGAGTCGCCGTTCTACCCGGCCGGTGGCGGCCAGGTCTCCGACGCGGGCACGCTGGAGTGCACCGACGGCGACTGCCGCGCGCGGGTCGCCGACGTCTACCGGCTGGGCGACGACCAGGCGGTCGCGGTCGCCGTCGAGGAGGGCGAACTCGAGCCGGGCGAGCGCGTGGTCGCGCGCGTCGACGCGGTCGCCCGCCACGCGACCGAGGCCAACCACACGGCGACGCACCTGCTGCACGCCGCGCTGCGCGAGCGCCTCGGCGGGCACGTGCGGCAGGCCGGCTCCTACGTCGGCCCCGACAAGCTGCGATTCGACTTCACCCACGGCCAGGCGCTGACCACCGACGAGCTGCGCGACGTCGAGGACCGCGTCAACGAGTGGGTGCTGGCCAACCACCCGGTGCGCGCGCTCACGACCACGCTGGACGAGGCGCGGCGACTCGGCGCGATGGCGCTGTTCGGCGAGAAGTACGGCGATGTCGTGCGTATGGTCGAGGTGGGGGACGGCTCGTTCTCGCGCGAGCTGTGCGGCGGCACGCACCTGCGCTCAACCGCCGAGATCGGCCTGTTCACGATCTCGGGCGAGAGCTCGAGCGCGGCCAACGTGCGGCGCATCGAGGCGCTCACCGGGCCCGAGGCGATCGGCCTCATGCGCCGCCACGACGCGATCCTGCGGGACATCGCGGCGCGCCTGCGCACCCGCCCCGAGCACGCGGTCGAGGCGGTCGAGGCGCGCGAGCGGGAGCTCAAGGAGTACAAGGCCGGGGCGAAGCGCGGCGATGCCGGCCACGAGGTCGACGTCAAGGAGCTCGTCGGCCGCGTCGACGACGTGGACGGCGTGCGCGTGCTCACCGAGGCGGTGTCGGGTCCCGACGAGAAGGCGCTGCTCGAGCTTCTGGACCGGCTCAAGGCCGAGCTGGGCGACGCGGCGATCGTGCTCGGCTCGGCCGTCGACGGGCGCGTCGCGCTGGTCGCGAGCGTGTCCCCGGCGCTCGTCGAGCGCGGCGTCAAGGCCGGCAGCGTCGTGAAGGCGGCGGCTGAGGTCGTCGGCGGCGGTGGCGGCGGGCGCGACACGATGGCCCGCGCGGGCGGGCGCGACCCGTCGAAGCTCGGCGAGGCGCTGGCCGCGGCCCGCGGCGCGATCGAGTCGGCGCTCTCCGGCGCCTAGGTCCGGTGCGCGTGCTCGCGCTCGACTACGGCAGCGCGCGCTGCGGCTGCGCGCTCAGCGACCCCACCGGCACCGTCGCCACGCCGATCGACGCGGTCGACCGCCCCGGGACGCGCCGGGGCCTGCAGCGGCTGCGCGCTCTGGTGCGCGAGCGCGAGGTGGGACGCGTCGTCGTCGGGCTGCCGCTGTCGCTGTCGGGCGAGGACTCCGAGCAGACGCGCGAGGCGCGGGCGTTCGCCGAGCGCCTGGCCGAGGTCCTCGGCCCGCGTGTCCCGGTCGAGCTCTACGACGAGCGGCTGACCACTCGGCTGGCGCAGCGCACCGGCGGCCGGGCGAGCGAGGACTCGCGCGCCGCCGCCCACCTGCTCGAGGGCTGGTTGGAGGGTGCGGGTCGCGCGGGCGGGTCGGAAGAGGCGTCATAAAGCTGCACGGCGGGTAGTCTTCCGGCTTGACGCGCTGGCGCA
>JAWVFS010000154.1:0-4248 GCA_033855795.1 Solirubrobacteraceae bacterium
CAGCAGGAATTTCATCCCTTGGTCGAGTCCGGTGGGACCGCCGGTCGAATGGGGAAATGCTCGATCAGCACGGTGGTCTGAGGCGGATCACGCCCCCGGAGCGGTACAGGGTCACGTACAGCGCGCCGGCGGGGCCGATGGCCGCGCCGACGGGATCGTGCTCGACGAACCCGGTGGCGAAGCGCGAACGCACGCCGCGCACGTGACCCCGGCGCACGACGAGGCGGACGCGGACGACGTCGCTGCCCGTCGGCCGGCGCCGCACGGAGGAGCCGTTCTCGGCCACGAACGCCGAGGGGCCGAGGCAGCCGAACCGCGGCGAATAGGCCACGCCGGCGACGCCCGCGTGCGGGGCGAGGCGGACGAGCGGGGCGCGGGTGCCGCGGCAGGCGGCGCCGCCCTGGTCGTAGCACCCAGGGAAGCCGAACGACGGGATCGGCCGGCGGGGCCCGCGCAGCGGGAGCAGGTTGAGCTCGTCCGGCGGAACGCCCTCGCCCAGTCGGTCGCGCCCGTTGTCCGACATGAGCAGCCAGGGCCGGCCCGTCACGAAGGCCAGGCCGTAGGGATTGCGCAGGCCGCGGGCCTCCACCCGGGTGCCGCGACCGCGGTGGTCGAAGGACACCACCGCGCCCAGACGGGGGTCGCGTCCGAGGCGGGCGTCGCCCACGCTGCCGATCCCCAGGTACAGGCGCCCGTCCGGCCCCGCTGCGATCGAGCCGAGCCGGTGCTCGCCCAGCCCGGGGCCGCGCCACACGGTCTGCCGGTGGCGGAAGCGCCGGCCGTCGAAGTGGTCGAACGCGAGCACGCGGGCCCGGACCGAGGACCCGTGCTGCACGACCGCGGCGACGAGGAGCCGGCCGCGCGACCACGTCAGGCCGAGCGCGGAGCGCAGGCCGCGGACCACGTGACGGGGCCGCGCGCCGGGGCGGCGGACGAACCACACGCCGTCACCGCTGTGGGGGCCGTAGGAGGCCGAGGTCAGCCACATCCGCCCGCGTGGGTCGAAGGCCAGGTTGGACGGGAACGGGACTCCGCGCGCGACGGTTGTCACGGTCACCCCGCGCGGCACGCGGAGGGCCGCGCTCGCGGCAGGCGCGGGCACGGCCCCGACGACGACCGCCGCGACCAGAGCGGCGTGAGCACGCACGGAGGCGGGCACGGCCGCAGCCTAGATGGGCCGCCGGGGAAATGCCCGGCGGCCGCCCGGCGTCTGAGAGGATCGAGGACGAATGGAGCTGACTCCCCGGCAGCGCCGCGCCCTCGACGCGATCTGCGACACCTTCCTCCCGCGATACGACGGCCTGCCGTCGGCCACGGAGCTCGGCGTCCCGCAGGCGATCGCCGACGCGCTGGACGCGAACCCGCGCGAGTCCGAGCGCAAGCAGACGGCGCAGCTGCTCGGGCTGTGGGACACCGCCGCGCTGACCGCCGTCGGCCGGGGTGGGCTGCACCGGTTCTCCTCGCTCCCGCAGGAGCGCCGCGAGGCCGTGCTGCGCTCCTGGTGCGACTCGCGCGTGGGCCAGCGCCGCGCCGCCTTCACCGCGCTGCGCAAGGCGGCGCTCCTCTTCGGCTACATGGTCCCGGGGCCGGACGGCGGACCGAACCCACGCTGGGAGGCGTGCGCCTATCCCGGCCCCATCGGGCCCGCCGCAGATCCGCCGGCGAAGACGCTGCAGCCGCTGGCTGTCGACGAGGACACCGTGCTCGAATGCGACGTGGTCGTGTGCGGATCGGGAGCCGGCGGCGGCACGGCCGCGGGCGTGTTGGCAGCGGCCGGACTCGACGTCGTCGTGCTCGAGGCCGGCGACTACTACGACGACGCCGACTTCGACGGCGCGGAGCTGGGCGGGTTCCAGCGCCTGTACCTGAACGCCGGTGGCAGTGCGACCCACGACCAGAGCGTCGGCCTGCTCGCCGGGTCCTGCCTGGGCGGCGGCACCGTCGTGAACTACACCACGTCCTTCCGCACGCCCGACGACGTGCGCGAGGAGTGGGCCGCCCAGGGCGTGTCGGCGTTCACCGGCCCCGACTACGACGCCTCGCTCGACGCGGTGTGCGAGCGGATCGGGGTCAACCAGGAGCAGTCGCGGCCCTCGGCGCGCGACGAGGCCATGCGCCGCGGGCTGACCGAGCTCGGCTGGCACGTCGACTCGATGCCGCGCAATGTGCGCGGCTGCGATCAGGGCGAAGTGTGCGGTTACTGCGGCTATGGCTGCAAGCTGGGCGCCAAGCAGTCCACCGTGAAGACGTGGCTCGCCGACGCCGCGGGCGACGGCGCGCGGATCGTCGTGCGGACCTCGGTCGAGAAGGTGCTGGTCGAGGGCGGCGCGGCGCGCGGTGTTCGGGCGCGCACGACCGACGGACATCGCCTCGACGTGCGCGCCCGTGCGGTCGTGGCGGCGTGCGGCGCGCTGAACACTCCGGCGCTGCTGCGCCGCTCCGGGCTGAGAAACGAGAACGTGGGCCGGCATCTCCGGCTGCACCCGGCGACCGCGGTGTGGGGAGTGTTCGACGACGCGGTGCGCCCCTGGGAGGGCACGATGCAGGCGCTCTACTCCGATCAGCACCGCCGCCTCGACGGCGGCTACGGCGTGAAGTACGAGACCGCGCCGATCCACCCGACGCTGCTGATCGCCTTCGCGCCCTGGCGCTCGGGCCGGCACCACGCCGACCTGATGAGTGCGCTCGCGCACTCGACGCCCGTCGGCGTGCTGCTGCGCGATCGCGACGGCGGCGAGGTGCGCGTGGGCCGCGACGGCCAGCCGGTCGTGCGCTACCGCCTGTCCGAGTACGACCGCAAGCACGCCCGCGCCGGCGTGGACGGAGCGGCCCAGATCCTCGAGGCGGCGGGCGCGCGGCGCATCTTCTCGGCGCACTCCAAATGGGTGGCCTACGAGCCCGGCGTGAGCGGGAGCCGCGCCGGCTTCATGGCCGCCGCCGACGCGTGCGGCTGGGATTCGGGGCGGTGCGCGTTCAACTCGTTCCACATCATGGGCTCCGCGCGCATGGGCGGCTCGGCCGCCGACTCCGCCTGCAATCCGCTGGGCGAGACCTGGGACGTGCGGGACCTCGTCGTGTGCGACGGCTCGGCCTTCCCGACCGCGTCGGGCGTCAATCCGATGGTCTCCATCGAGGCGATCGCGCACATGAACGCGCGGGCCCTCGCTGCTCGGCTGGCGTGAGGGCGAAGCGGGCGGGGGCGGTCGCGGCCGCGCTGGTGGCGCTCGGGCTCGGCGCCTGCGGCGGCGGCGACGGCGGGCACGACACGGGGGATCGGAAACAGGGGGGCGGTGGGGAGGAGGCCGAGCGGGAGGCGGCGGCGAAGAAGGTCCCGGCCGAGGACCGCGTCGCCTACTACCAGCTCGCGACGACCGCCGGCATCCTGCGCACCGAGGCCGCGCTCGCACAGCGCGGGCGCAGTGTCACCGGGACCAGCGGCGACGGTGCGCTGCGCGCGGGACGGGCCCGGCTCGCGCTGCTGCAACCGCGCGACGCGACCCTCGCGCGTCTGGGCGCCCCGCTTGGGTCGGCGATCGACGCCTTCCTGCGGGCATCGCGCGGCGCCGCCCGCCGGGCGGCCGCGCGCCCGGCGCTCGCCGCCTCGTCGGCGGTCGACACCGGACTGCGCCGGTACCTGGTGCGCCACCAGGCGCAGGGCGCGCTGGTGCCCGACTGACCGGTCGTCAGCGGACGGTGAAGCTCCGCCGGTTGCGCGCGGCCGTGCCCAACTCGACGTTGCCGGCCCGGTCCACCGCGCGTGCGACCAAGAGGTAGAGGCCGCGGGCGTAGCCGTGCGGGTAGGGCCCGCCGCGTGAGAACCGCCAGTGGCTCGTGCCGCGGGCCCGTCGCGCGAACAGGGGCCGGCGGCAGCTCGCGGCGCGGGCGAAGCGCCCGTTGGCGCGCAGGAAGCGGCATCGGCGCCCGACCAGCCTCGCGAGCGCGACCTCGACGCGGCGTACGCGCGCGGCCCGTCCGCCGCACCCGCGGTCGCTGGCGGTCCCGCGCAGCGTGATCCGCTGGCGAGACGCCCTGACCAAGCGAGAGAGGCTCGTGCGCGGCGCACGCACGTCGGCGCACCGCGCCGGCGGACTGACGACGCGGCCGGCGCCGCCGAGGTTGCCGCCGTTCGAGCTCGAGGCAACGCCGGTCGAGCCCGGCGGCGTCGGCGGCGTCCCCGCGGCCGCGCGGGCGACCGTGTATGTCAGCACGTAGTTCTTGTCCACGGGCGACTCGAGCGTGTGGTCGCCG
>JAWVFS010000155.1:0-7605 GCA_033855795.1 Solirubrobacteraceae bacterium
ACCCGTAGTCGAGCGGAATCTTCAGGAGACGACCGGCACGCTTGCAAACCCAGTACGAATCCGCATTGCGTGCGGCCCGCACGTCGGGATCGACACCTTGGAGGTACCTCATGAGTGAGATGACGTCGTCCGCCCGGCCGGCGAGGTTCGACCAGGAGTCGTTGAAGCTCGCCGCCCGCAGCGTCCAGCACCCGCTCACGAGGGCGCTCTTGGTGCTGACGTTCACCACCGGACTCGTCGACGCGGTCAGCTACCTCGGACTCGGCCGCGTCTTCACGGCAAACATGACCGGCAACGTCGTGTTCCTCGGCTTCGGCATCGCCGGCGCCGGAGGGCTCCCCGTCGTCGCGCCGCTGGTTTCGCTGGGCGCCTTCCTTCTGGGAGCAGGGGGAGGCGGCGTCCTCGCGGACCGGCTCGGAGACCACCATCCCCAGCACATCGCCCGCGCGCTGGCCATCGAGGTATCGCTGATCGGCGTGGCAGCTCTGTTGGCGGCGGCAGTCGACGTTCGTCCGGACGCGTTCTCCGGCGACATCGTGATCGCACTGCTGGCATTCGCGATGGGCTTTCGCAACGCGACCGTTCGGCGAATCGGCGTGCCCGACCTGACGACAACGGTGCTCACGATGACGTTGACCGGCCTCGCTGCGGACTCGCCGCCGGCGGGAGGCTCGGGCAAGGGCTCCGTCCGCCGGATCGCCGCGGTGCTGGCGATGTTCACGGGGGCGCTGGCCGGCGCACTGCTGCTGAAGACGAGCCTCGCCCTCCCCCTGCTCGCCGCAGCCGGGCTCGCGCTCGCCACCTGGCTCGTCTACGTACCGGCCGCGCGGCGAGGCGCATGAGCGGTGGACGAAGGGCACATCGGAGGAAGAAGTCTCCAGGGAGCAAACGGCGGAACTACACGATGAGACGCGCGCGACCGAGAGCACCCGGCCGCGACGGCCAATTACCTAATCCGGGCGCCCAACCTCGTAGACCGCAGCCAGGTCCTCGTCGGCATGGTCATCACTGGCCGTTAGGAAGCCCTTGTGGACCACATCCAGCAGTGGCATGGCGGCTTTGGAGCTCTGCTCAACCTCGCGCACCAGCTCGAGGTCCTTCAGGGCAAGGCGCACGGGGAAGCCGGCCGGATAGTCATGGCGGCGCATCTCGTCCAGCTTCAGAAGGCCATAGGACGTGCCCAGCGGCCCGCCGTCAAGCAGCTCAATGAACTGCTGCTGATCGAGCCCCATGGCCTTGCAGAGGTGCATCGCCTCTGCCAGTGCGGCAGTCATAGCGATCATCCAGTGGTTGGCGGCCATCTTCAGTCGCGAGCCCATCCCGGCCTCTCCGACCCAAAGGACGCGCGAGCCCAGCGCTTCGAAGACCGGCTCGACCGATTCGTGCGCCGAGTCAGGCCCGGACGCAAGAATCGTCAGCTCGCCCTCCTCCGCCGGATGCGTGCTGCCGGAAACGGGGGCGTCGACAAGCGTCACAGCATGAGCCTCGGCGGCCGAGGCGAGCTGATCGGCCTCGCCCGCCCCGACGCTGCTCATCTGCAGCCAGATCGTCGCCTCAGGCCAATCCTCGAGCAACGGCTCAACGACCTCGAGAACGATCGGCGCCGTCGGCAGCATCGTGATGACGACGTCCGCGCCAAGCACGACCCCGCTTGGGTTTTCGGCCCGTTCGGCGCCCCGCTCTTCCAGAGCGCGGGCGTGCTCAGGGCTGTGGTCCCACGCAATGAGCTCGATGCCCTGATCGCGGAGCCGATGGCCCATGGCCGAGCCCATCAGCCCAACCCCCAGCAAACCGACGCGAACGCTCTGCTTGTCGGAGCTCGTGTTCACCCGGCGTCATCATCTCGCACGGTGAGATTAAGGGTCAAGCTCTCTCGAGGTAGGAACCGGTCGTAACGTTCACTGGATGGACAGAAGGCGAGCGACAGGCGCGACGCGGCATTGAGGGCCGGTCGTAAACCTTGGCTTGGAGCTACCGGAGGGCCGCTACCGCTTCTCGTCCCCAGTAGCGGATTCGGCCGCGGCTGAGGTAGCCGGAGGCTCGCTAGCCTGGTCCAGCGATGCTCGTTGACTAGTTCATGTCCGTCTACGTCGCCGACATGGGCCGGGCTCGCGTAGCTAGACAGCTGCGAGCGGCGATCGACTCGAGGAAAGAGAGCAAGTCATGACTGATGTCAAACCGCCCGCAAGGGACAGCGGCGGCAAGCCTCCGGCTACGACCACCGACTCCGGGATCCCCGCCCCAAGCGACGAGTATTCGTTGACGGTCGGCCCTGCCGGCCCGACGGTGCTACACGACCACTACGTCGTGCAGAAGATGCAGCACTTCAATCGCGAGCGTGTACCGGAGCGCGTTGTGCATGCTAAGGGCAGCGGTGCGCACGGCTTCTTCGAGGTCACTGAGGATCTGACCCGGTACACGAAGGCGAGCTTGTTCGCGCGGGTCGGCAAGCGCACACCGATGTTCGCGCGCTTCTCCACCGTCGCCGGCGAGCAGGGCTTCGCAGATACCGTGCGTGACCCGCGGGGGTTCGCACTGAAGTTCTACACCGACGAGGGCAACTACGACCTGGTCGGCAATAACACGCCGGTGTTCTTCGTCCGCGACGCCACCAAGTTCCAGGACTTCATCCACTCCCAGAAGCGGCTGCCCGATACCGGAATGCGATCCAACGACATGCAGTGGGACTTTTGGACGCTCTCTCCCGAGAGCGCCCACCAGGTGGCGATCCTGATGTCTGACCGCGGGACGCCGCGCACCCTGCGCCACATGAACGGCTACGGCAGCCACACGTTCTCGTGGATCAACGAGGCCGGCGAGCGGTTCTGGGTCAAGTACCACTTCAAGACGGTCCAGGGCGCCGAGAACTTCTCCGACGATGGGGCGGCAGCGATGACGGCCGAGGACCCGGACTTCCATCGCCGCGACCTGCGCGCTGCGATCGATCGCGGCGAGTGTCCGGAGTGGCACCTTGAGATGCAGATCATGCCTTTCGAAGACGCGGCCGACTACCGCTTCAACCCGTTTGACCTGACCAAGATCTGGCCGCACGCCGACTACCCGCCGATCCCCGTAGGACGAATGGTCCTTGACCGCAACCCCGCCAACTTCTTCGCGGAGGTCGAGCAGTCCAGCTTCTCCCCGGCCAACCTCGTGCCCGGCATCGGTCTGAGCCCGGACAAGATGTTGATGGGCAGGATCTTCGCCTATCACGACACCCATCTGCATCGGATCGGTGCGAACTACGAGCAACTCCCGATCAACGCCCCCAAGGTCGAGGTGCACTCCTACAACAAAGATGCAGCGATGACCTATCACCACTCCGGCGCGCAACCCGTATACGCGCCAAATAGCTACGGCGGGCCCCAGGCTGATCCGCAGACCGGCGCCGATCTCGGCTGGTCGGCTGCGGCCGGCGAGCTCGGACGGTACGCGTATGAGAAGCACGCCGACGATGACGACTTCGGTCAACCCGGCGCGCTCTATCGCGAAGTCATGAACGACACTGACCGCGACCACCTCGTGACGAACATTGTCGGCCATGCGAGCGACGAGGTCCGCGACGAAGTGCAGCTACGAGTGATCGCCTACTGGGCGAATGTCGACCCGCAACTCGGCGCGCGCGTTGCCGCTGGCCTCGGATACGGCAACGGGAGTACCGACCACGCCTCCGCGCAGGCCGCCGAGGTCGTCGCGGCCCGCGCCAACCGCGCCTGAGCGACGATTGAGGCCTAAGACGTTGACGTAAACGGTATGCGGTTGTGCCGCGACGCCCGGCTTTGCGCCGGGCGTCGCGGCAAGAGAGGCGCGGTAGGTCAGCTGCTCGGGCCGCATGCCTTCAGGCCATAGGCGGCGGCGAGCCTCTGCGTGGTTGCGAAGGGATCCTCACGGGCGAGCGCCGCGGGGTTGGCCTTCAGGGTGTCGATGGCCGTCCGCTGCGCGTGAAGGATCGCGGTGACCTGCTTCTCATCGCCGGCTGGCGGAGCCAACTTGCGCAGCTCGACCAGCAGCGTCTCGCTGGCGGGGATCACGTACCCCGTCGCGAACTGCGTGAACTGGGTCGCGGTCGGCCTGCCGGGGCCGAGCGCCTTGTGCGCGGCCGCCCCGATCTCGGCGCCCGACTTCGAGCAGATCACGTTTCCCTTGGCGAGGAACTCGGACCTACTCAGGTGGTTGCCGGAACTGCCGCCGCCACCACCGCAGCCACCAACCATCAGGACTGCCAACGCGGCGCAGGCGGCCCACACGATCTTGCGTCTCATCGCTTGCTCCTGTTCATTTGCGTCGCACCTCACGACGCGATGTGCCTTCGTTCAGGAGCCAGTCAACCGCGAGGAGGCCGGCGCGTCGTCGTCCTGGGAGGCGAACTTTTCGTACGCCTCTGGAGGTACGTCTGGCCGGCGCTACCCCATGGAGTTGACGGCCATCGGCAGCCGGGCGCTGAGGCACCAGCCGCCGTGCGCCTGGGGCCCGGCGTCGAGGCTCCCGCCGATCGACTCGATCCGCTCTCGCATGCCGGTCAGGCCGAGGCCCGAGCCGGTCTTGGCAAGCGCCGAGCCGTCGACGGCCCCTGCATCGCGCACCTCGACCTCGAGATCCTCGCCGTGCGCGATGAGGCGCACATGCACTTCGGCGCCAGGAGCGTGCTTCATCGCGTTGGTCAGCCCCTCTTGGACCACGCGGAAGGCGGCGTCTTCGACATCGTTCGGCAGCATCACCTGGACAGGCAGCGGAGTGACATCGACCTCGAGTCCGCCCGCGCTCGCCTGATCGATCAGCAGGCGAAACCGGTCCCGCCCGTCGGCGCCGCCTCGGTCGGCGTGCAGGATGTCGACGAGTCGGGCCATCTCGGCAAGAGCCTGGCCGCCCGACTGGCGGATGCTCTCGAACTGCTGTATCGCGCGCTCGCTGTTCCCGGTCGCGGACATCCGCCCTGCTCCGGCCTGCACCACCATGACCGCGAGATGGTGGCCGACGATGTCGTGCAGCTCCCGCGCGATGCGGGCGCGCTCGCGGCGCACCGACAGCCGAGCGAACGCGTCCTGCTCGGCCTCAAGCTCCTCTGTTCTCTCGGCGAGGGCGCGAACCACCTCGCCTCTCAGCCGAATCTGGCGGCCGACCCACCACGGCGGGAGAGTCTCGAAGGTGAACTCGACGTTGGGGAAGTCGGTGAGGCCCTCCGCCACCTGGAGCGCGACCAGGAGCGCCGCCACCGCCAGCAGGCCGGGGCCCAGCGAGGCGTAGGCGCCACACGAATAGGCGAGGACGAACACCACGATCAGGGTCGTGGCCCCAGGAAGCCTCCCGTCGAACGCGGGCGTAACGAGAACCACCGCGGCCGCCGCCCAGCAGGCCCACGCCGGATGGGAGCGCCGCAGCATCAGCGCCACGCCCAACAGGATCACCGAGACCGCGGCCAGTCGCGAGTGGCTCGACTCCGGCCCCGCAAATAGCGAGAGGAGTCCGGCGGCCGTGAGTAGCGCGGCGAGCGCGGGGTCGGCCCACGGCTTCGCGAGAAGCCTCCTGACTGGCTCAGTCACCGGTCGCCCCGATCGGCAGGCGGGCGCGCAACACGAGGCGCCCCGGAAGCGAGCCGTCAGCGGTGAAGTTGCCGCCGTGCGCGGTGACCCGCTCCCGCGCGGCGGCCAGCGCCGCCTCCGGGGAGCACCCCTCGTTTGGGAAGCCACGAACCTCCAGCTCGAGTGCGCCGGGCAGGTACCGCAGCCAGACCGTGGCAGGCTTGCCGTCGGCCCCGCCGACCGCGACCAGCGCGTGCTGCACGGCACGGTACGCCGCGAGCTCGACGCCGCCCGGCAGCGGCCGGCGCTCTCCTTCGACCTCGAGGTCAACGAGCCGCCCGCCCGACCGCGCCTCGTCCAGCAGTATGTCGAGCTGATCGAGCGTGGGCCTCGGGGAGCGCGTTCCACGTTGATCACTGCGCAACACGCCGAGCAGCCCGCGCATCTCATCAAGAGACTCACGTCCCATCCGCTCGATGCGGGCGAACGTTGCTCGCCCGCGGTCGGGGTCGTGGGCGAGCACGTCCTGGCCGGTCTCGGCCAGCTCGATCATCTCCCTCAGACGCACGCGCGCCGCCGCGTCGAGGTCGGATGCGAGTCGGGTCCGTTCGACCTCGACCGCCAAGCTCGCGGTCTCCTCGCGCTGGCTTTCCAGGAGCCGGGATCGCTCGGTTAACTCCGCCGCGACGTGCTCGCGCGACCTCACGACCCGCCCGGCGCTCCAGATCCCGAGGCAGAGCGGGAAGGAGAACGCCACCATCGCCGCGACACCACCGTTATCGGTGAGGACGACGTCGGTGAAGCCGATGAACACCATCCCCGAAAGCACGAGCGCGAGGCCGGCGAGCGCACGCGGCCGATCGGCCTCCCGCGCCAGCGAGTACAGGACCAGCATCGCGGCCGGAATCGCGACACCCAGGCGAAACTGGTCGAACGTGGGGATGCCGCTCACGACGCATCCCGCGGCCAGTGCCACCGCCGCGGCGAACGGCGCTCGCCTCCGCAAGAGGATCGGCAGGATCACCGTTGGGAGCAACAGCGTGTCCAGATCCGTGCCGGCACCGGCGCCGTGCGGAGCATCGGGCTGAGTGGTGACCGACGCGCCGAAGGCCATCAGCGCGGCGCAGATGACGAGGTCGAACGCCAGCGGGGCCCGCGGCCAGTCCCTCTTCACGCGCCGATCGTAACCCGGATCAAGTGTCCAGTTCACGACTTTGGACGCTAGCCGCAGACGTCGCGCGTGACGTCATCCCGTGGGGCTATCTCCGGGTGATACGGGGGGGTGATGCGTGCCCTCCCGGCCGGCGTCTACGGTTGTCCCATGGCCGACGCCCAGCCAGCCCACCAAGCCTCGGGAGAACCCATCTCGGTGTTGATCGCCGACGACCAGGCGCTCGTGCGCGCGGGCTTCCGAGCGATCCTCGAAGAGCAGCCCGGCATCACCGTCATCGGCGAAGCAGCCGACGGACGAGACGCCGTGGACCTGGCCCATCGCCGGCACCCGAACGTGGTGCTGATGGACATCCAGATGCCCGATATCGACGGCCTGCAGGCTACGCGCCGCATCCTCGCCGAGGCCGATCAGCAGCAGATCGCAGTGCTCATGCTCACCACCTTCGACCTCAACGAGTACGTCTACGAAGCCCTGCGAGCCGGAGCGAGCGGCTTCCTACTCAAGGACGTCCCACCCGAAGACCTCATCGCGGCCGTCCGCGTCGTGGCCGCCGGCGACGGGCTGATCGCGCCGACGATCACCAAGCGCCTCATCGAGCAGTTCGCCCGCAACGCCCCGCCCAGCACGCCGCCGCCGCAGCTCGAGTCGCTCACCCCACGCGAGCTCGAGGTGTTCACGCTCATCGCCCGCGGACTGTCCAACACCGAGATCGCCGACGAATTCGTCCTCAGCGAGGCCACCGTCAAGACCCACGTCAAGCGAATACTCGCCAAGCTCGACGTGCGCGACCGCGTCCAGGCCGTCGTGCTCGCCTACGAGGCCGGACTCGTCACCCCCGGAGCCTCGGACTGAGCCCCCGGCGACGATCCCGGCGCCGCGAGCCAGCGCAGCCAAGGGGGTCCGTCCTTGGTC
>JAWVFS010000156.1:0-4482 GCA_033855795.1 Solirubrobacteraceae bacterium
GACCTCGGGGAGCTCGGGCATTCCGGACTTCAGGGTACGAACGGCGTCCCGGGCAGGTCCGGCGCGTCCCGCCCGGTCAGCCAGCGCAGGACCGAGGCGCCCACGTCGGCCAGCGGGCCGTCGTGGCGGCGGCCGCCGTGGCCCTCGAACACGGCCAGCAGTGGCGCGTGCTCACGCGTGTGGTCGGTGCCCGGCGTGGTCGGGTCGCAGCCGTGGTCGGCCGTCAGCACGAGGAGGTCGCCGGGGCGCAGGAGCTCGAGCCACCCGGCCACGGCGGCGTCGATCAGGCGCAGCGCGCGGTCGAAGCCCTCGATGTCCTTGCGGTGCCCGTACACCTGGTCGGTCTCGACGAGGTTGACGAACACGAACCCGTCCTCCAGCTCGCGGAGCAGCGCCGTCGTGGACTCGATGGCCCGGGCGTTGGTGGGACCGGGATGCGAGTGCTCGATGCCCACGCCGGCGAACAGCTCCCCCACCTTCCCCACGCCGTGCACGGCGACGCCGGCGTCGCGCAGCTCCTCGAGGTGGGACCGCGACGGGGGCGGCAGCGCAAAGTCGCGGCGCCCGAGCGTGCGCACGAACGCCTCCGGAGGGCCCTCGAACGGGCGGGCGATCACGCGGCCGACCGCGTGCTCACCGGTCATGAGCGCGCGCGCCGCCGCGCACGCCTCATAGAGCTCGGCCGGCGCCACGACGTCGACGTGCGCCGCGATCTGCATCACCGAGTCCTGCGAGGTGTAGACGATCAGCTCGCCGGTGCGGACGTGCTCGGCGCCGAAGCGCTGGATCGCCTCGACGCCGTTGCACTGGGCGTTTCCGAGCACGCCGCGGCCGGTGGCCTCCTCCAGCGCCGCCACCACCTCAGGCGGGAACCCACCCGGGTACGCCGGAGGGCGGCGGGCCAGCGTCACCCCCATGAGCTCCCAATGGCCGGTCGTCGAGTCCTTCCCCGGCCCCACGGGGTGCAGACGGCCGTGCAGCGCGGGGGCCGGCGCTTCGGGGACGCCCGCGAGCGGGACGATCGACCCGAGCCCGAGTGCGCCCAGCGCCGGCAGGTCGAGCCCGCCGACGGCCTCGGCAAGGTGCCCGAGTGTGTCGGCGTCGGCGTCGCCGTAGGACGCGGCGTCGGCGGCGGCGCCCACGCCGCAGGCGTCGAGCACCACCACCGCCGCCCGGCTCATGACTGGGTCGGGCTGGGTGCGCGCAGTCGCAGTGACCTGAGCAGGGGCTGGAAGACCGAGCCGTCGACCCGCGCGAATTCCCCCGGAGGGGCGTAAGCGTCGATCACGATCTCGGCCTTGCGGTCGAACAGGTGTGTCGAGCGGACACGGCGCAGCAGGCCGGTGATGTGCTCGGTCGCCACGAGCTGGATCCCCTTGACGCCGTTGACGTCGACCAGCTTCGTACTCTCGATGCGCACCGAGCGATCGCGCGCATGCGCCGCGTCGGACAGGTTGGCCTGCGCCTGTTCCAGCTCGCTCTTCGCCGCGGGGAGCGGCTCCTTGCGTGGGTAGCGCCAGACGGCCACGACCGCCCGGCCGGAGACGATGTACGCCACCAGCGGGCGGCTGCCCGGGACCCGGTACCAGTTGCGCGGGGCGGCCAGACTGACACCGCCGGCGGGATAGGCCACCCGCGTGGCCTTGGCCGGCTTCTGGGTGCCGGTGGCGTCAGGTGCGCGCTGGCGCTCGTTGCCGCAGCCGGCGACGAGCACGGCCAGCGTCAGCGAGATCGCGGCGGTCGGTGGTGCGGCGCGCACGGCCGCGATTTTGCCAGTCAGCC
This sequence comes from Solirubrobacteraceae bacterium, assembly GCA_033855795.1. Classification (GTDB taxonomy): domain Bacteria; phylum Actinomycetota; class Thermoleophilia; order Solirubrobacterales; family Solirubrobacteraceae; genus JALYZC01. Next base: position 1,783 of record JAWVFS010000156.1, read on the forward strand.
CGAATGTGCGCGGGGATGGGCCTCGAAGTAGGCGCCCTTGAGGCGCTCCGCGGAAAGGTGGGTGTAGATCTGCGTGGTGGCGATGTCGGCGTGGCCGAGCATCTCCTGGACGGAGCGCAGGTCGCAGCCACCGGCGAGCAGGTGCGTGGCGAACGTGTGGCGCAGCGTGTGTGGGCTCATCCGGCCCGCCAGGCCCGCGCTCGCGGCGTGGCGCTGGACGATCTTGTACAGCCCCTGGCGGGTGAGGCCGGTACCGCGCGAGTTGACGAACAGCCGCGTCACCGCGCGGTCGCCGACGAGCCGCGGGCGCCCTCGCTCGAGATAGACGCGCACCGCCGCCACGGCCGTCCGCCCGACGGGCACGAGCCGCTCCTTGCTGCCCTTGCCCTGGGCGCGCAGCACGCCGTCCTCGAGATCGACGTCCGCGACGTCGAGTCCGATGGCCTCGGACGCCCGCAGGCCGCAGGCGTACATCAGCTCGAGCAGGGCGCGGTCGCGCAGGGCGCGCGGCTCGGTGCCGCGCGGCGCGTCGAGCAGGCGCTTGACCTCGGCGCGCGACAGCACCTGCGGCAGCTTGTGCGCGCTGCGGGGCGCCCGCAGCTCGGCTGTCGGGTCGTGCTCGAGGATCTCCTCACGGCGCAGGTGGCGGTAGAACGGGCGCAGGCAGGCCACCTTGCGCTGCACCGTCGCCGGCGCGACCGCCTTCCCCTTGCCCCGCTCGCCGGTGCCGAGCTGGCCGACGAACTCGGTCAGCTGGGTGTGGCTGACCTCGAGCGCCGAGTGGCCGTGCTCCTCGAGCCAGACGCCGAACTGCTGGAGGTCGGTGCGGTACGCCTCAAGCGTGTTGCGCGACAGGCCCCGTTCGAGCTCGAGGTAGGCGAGGAAGTCGAGGACGAGATCGCCGAACGGCCGAGTGGAGGGATGCGGAGGGGCGGTGGCCATCGCCCCTCAGGTTCGGCCTGCGAGGCCGCCCTCCTTGCCCTGCAAGCGGGCGTTCAGCCAGCGACGCCGTCGGACACGGACAGGCTGACCGTGCCGCCGCGGTGCGACCGCGCCCCGGCGCGTGGGTCCTGGGAGACCACGGCGTCGCGCGGCGGGCGCCCCCGCACGATCGTGGCCTGCACGGAAAACCCGGCGCGGGTGAGGGCGGCATTGGCCCGGGCGATCGACTGGCCGACGACCCCCGGGACGGTCGCCGACTGCGCCGTCTCGGTCGGCCCGGCCGAGCCAGTCGTCCCGCAACCGGCGAGACAGGCGGCGGCCAGGAGCGCCGCGACGGCCCTACCGCGCCGGGTCACGCTCGCGGGCCAACCACAGGAGTCCGATCAGCGACTTCGAGTCGTGGCACTCGGCGATCGCTTCGTCGAGCCGCTCGAGCGGCCACGGGACGATCTCGATGCGCTCCTCCTCGTCGGACTCGGCCTGGGCCTCCGAGAGGTCCGTGGCCGCGTAGACGGTCACCCGTTCGTCGGTGAACCCCGGGCTGGTGTAGAAGCTCGCCACCTCGCGCCACTCCGTCGCCGCCTTGCCGATCTCCTCGGCCAGCTCGCGCTTCGCCGTCTCGAGCGGCGGTTCGCCCTCGACGTCGAGCTTGCCGGCCGGCACCTCGAGCAGCGCCTGCTCCCCGGCCGCCTCGCGCGGCTGGCGCACCAGCCAGACCTGCTCGTCGTCATAGGCGACGACGCCGACCGCCCCCTGATGCGCGATCACCTCGCGCTCCGCCTCCTCCCCGTCGTCGTGGCGAAAGCGCTCGATTCGCACCTCGAGGATGCGGCCCTTCCAGGCCGTCTCGGAGTCCACGCGCTGGAAGGTCATGATGTGTCCTCGATCATCCCAGCCAGGACCATCCCGCCGGCGAGGGCGGCCGCGAAGAACAGCCCGTCCTCGTCGAGGGCCCGGCCCATGGTGGTCGCGGGCAGGCCGCTGGCGCGGTAGCCCTCGAGGTCGGCGGGCGCCGGGCGCCAGTCGTGGCGCTCGTCGCCCGCGCCCTGCTCGTCCCACCCCTCCGGCGAGGCCACGACGACGGGCTCGAGCACCAGCGACAGCACGGTGCCCGCGTGATGCGACAGGCCGCGGTGCCGCGCCCGGTCGTCGCCGGAGGACATGCGGGGGATCACCATCGTGGGCGCGCCCAGCGCCAGCGCCGCGTGGGCGCTGTCCAGCGCGACCATCCCTCCGTGACCGAGCCGCGACGCGGAGCCGAGGATGCCGGCGCTGGGCCCGCACAGAACGGCGTCCCAGCCCAGGTCGTGGGCGGCGTGGTGGATCGCGCCGGCCGTGGAGATGGCTTCCCCGTCGCCCCCGTAGGCCTGGCCGGCGGACAGGTGGCCGTCGATCAGCCCGCGCGACTTGAGCTCGCGCACCGTGTCCGACAGCCCGCCCGGCAGGGCGCCGCCCAGCGTCTGCACGTAGCCGAGCCGCGCGTGCGGCGCCGCCTGCTGGAACGCCCAGGCCGCCGGGGCGAGCTGGCCGTGCAGGAAGAACACGCCGACGGCGGCGGACACGGGGAGCGTGAGGGCGTCGCCCTCCACCGGCAGGACGGCGTGCTGGAGACTCGTGTAGTTCAGCTTCATCACGTGCGCCCCGGGCACGCCGTCGCCGTCCAGGCCTCGAGACAGGTTGACGTGGACGATGTCGAGGCCACCGGACCCGAGGCCCAGGTCCCGCGCGGCGACGTTCACGACCACCTCGTCGCCGGCG
>JAWVFS010000157.1:0-2705 GCA_033855795.1 Solirubrobacteraceae bacterium
CGCGAGCGACAGCCCGGCGGCGACGAACCCGTCGCGCAGACCGGCGGTGGCGAAGCTGAGGCCCGGGCCGGGCGCGACGTGGTCGCCGAGCCAGTCGGGCGTGAGGCGGTCGAGGTTGAAGGCCGCGCGCTCGCCCTCGCCGCGGCGACCCCATGCCACCACGGTGCGGTATCCCGAACGGACGAGCTTCTCGAGCTCCGGCTCCGCGTCGCGCACCGACCGCGCGGCGGTGTCCGCCGCCTGGGCCGAGAACTCGACCGCGTGATCGCCGGGCACCGAGGTGAGCCGCACGTGGGTGCGTGCGTCCAGCCCCTGGCGCACGGCATCCGGACTGACGTAGAGGTGATGCGCGTCCTCGTCGTGAAAGGCCGCCGTGACGTCCTGCCACAGGTCGTCGAGCGCCGGATCGACATCCTCCTGGGCCGCCACGACAACGCGTGCCGACGGAGGTGCGAGATCGAGCACCGCACGGAAGCTCTCGACCGGCAGCAGCTCGGCGACGTCCGGGCGCTCGTCGGCGTCCTCGAGCGCGGCGATCTCGGCCAGCTCGCGGTGCTCGGGCGCAAGCTCGGCAGCGGGAGCGATCTCGACCGCCTCGGCCTCGCCCAGCGAGCGCTGCGTGAACGTCGAGAACCACCGCAGCGACTCGATCTCCACGTCGAAGAGGTCGATCCGCACCGCGCGCTCCTCGGTGGCCGGGTAGAGGTCGAGCAGACCGCCGCGCACCGCGAACTGCCCGCGGTCGTCGACCTGCTCCACGCGCTCGTACCCCGCGGCCACGAGCTCCTCGGCAAGTTCGTCGAGGTCCACGAGGTCGCCGCGGGCGAGGCGCAGGCCGTGGGGTCGCAGGCCAGGGTCGGGGACCTTCTCCGACAGGGCGACCGCGCTGGCGACGACCACGGGGGCGCCCGCGCCGCCGACGAGGGCATCGAGCGCCGCGACGCGCAGGCCGACGAGGTGCGGCGGGGGCGCGAGATGCGACTCGTAGGCGACGCCGCGCGAGGGATAGAAGCGCACCGCTCGCGGCTCCAGCCAGGCCCTCAGGTCCGCCGCGAGGTCGCGGGCGCTGCGGTCGTCGCCGGCGACCACGATCACGGGCTCCTCCGGCGCGGCGTCCGCGACCGCCGCGATCAGGTACGCGCGCAGGGACGGAGAGACGAAGGCCGCCCCGCCCTCCCGCGCGAGCCCGGAGGCGGCGGGATCGTCGGCGGCGTGGGTGAGGAGAGCTCTCAGGGGCATCTGGGCAAGCGGAGCAACCGCGCGGGGCGCGGCCGGCTCGATACCCATTCTAGGACGCGAGCTCGAGGCCCTCGAAGCGCGCGACGTCCTCGCGCTCGCGCCGCAGCCCGGCCTCGGCCCGGGGCGGCAGCGGAGCGAAGGGCTCGACGTCGAGCGCCAGCCGGTCGCCGCGGCGCACCGCCCGCCACGTGCCGACGACGCGCCCGTCGACCGTGGCCGCGGGGCCGATGAGGCCGCCCATGTACACCTTCTGCACGTGCTCGGACGGGATGGCGAAGGCGCGGTCCTTCCACCCCAGGAGATACGGGTCGAAGACCGGCAGGAGGCGAGCGCCGGTGCGGCGAGCGCTCTCCCCGCCCGCCGCCAGGTCCACCAGGCCGGCGTCGAGCACGGCCAGCTCGCCGGCGATGGCGTGCAGCCCGACCCTCGCGTCGCGTAGCGGAAGGCCCACCCAGTAAGCGAGATCGCGCTCCGTCGCCGGGCCGTGGCCGGCGAGGTAGCGGCGGGCGAGCTCGGCCAGGGCGGCGTCGCGCTCGCGACCGGCCAGGCTGGCCGGCGGCGCCGCGCCCAGCCCGTCGCGCGCCAGCGCCACGGTCTGCTGCGCGCCGCGCATCGGGCCGAGCACCGCGGTCCCGCCCAGCACCGCGCGCCGGAGCAGGTGCGGCATCGCCTGGCCCTCGGTGCGGATGCCCCCGGCGGCCACGCGCTGCGCCAGCTCCCGGCGCGTGAGCGGGCCCTCGCCGGCGAGCGCGTCCTCGATGACCCGCATGGCGCGGTCGGCCTCGGCCTCGGAGACGCCCTCCTCCCCCAGCCGGCGGCGGCCGTGCGCGGCCTGCGTCGGCGCCGTCAGCGCCAGCATCCACGGGTAGTCCTCCCGCGCGACCATGTGCAGCGTGCCGCGCCCCAGCCAGCCCCTGACGATCGAACGCTCCTCCGACAGCGCCGCGTTCAGCGCCTCGGCGGTGAGCCCGCGGGTGCGGGCGCGCACGGCCCGCCGGGCCGCCGGTAGGTCCTGCGCCTGCACGGCGAGCAGCCGGCGCACGACCTCGCCGGCGGTGAGCCCGTCCGGCCGGTGGAGGAGCTGTCGCGCGGCGCGCCCGCGGCGGAGCGAGGGCACGCCCGCTACGCCACCGGGCGGTGCAGCAGCTCGAGCTTGATCCCGTCGGGATCGAAGAAGAACACGGCGTAGTAGCCCGGCGTGTAGTCGTACTCGCGCGGGCCGCTCTCGACCTCCGCGCCCCGGTCGCGCAGCCACGCCGCCCGCTCGTCCACGACCTCGCGCGAGGGGACGTCGAAACAGACGTGGTGCAGGCCCACGGCGTAGCGGTCGAAGGGCACGCCATGGGCATCGGAGCGCTTCTCGCGCAGTCCGAGCGCCGTGAACGAGCCCGGGACGGAGCGGTAGACGACGCGCTCCCCCGCCTCGCCCAGGATCTCGCCGAGCCGCGTCCACCCCAGCGGCTCGA
>JAWVFS010000158.1:0-4871 GCA_033855795.1 Solirubrobacteraceae bacterium
CGGGCTCGGGCTGGGGCTCGGGGTGGCGGGCCCGGCGGAACAGGCGGGCGAAGAAGCCCGCACGCGGGCCGGCGGCCTCGACCACCGGCTCGGGCTCGGGCTCGGGCTCGGGCTCCGCTTCGGGCTCGGCCTCGGGCACCGGGGTCAGCTCGACTCGCACGACCTCCTCGCCCACCAGGCGCACGGTGTACTCGATCGGCTCCGGCGGTGGCGGGACGGGCGGCGGCTCGGGCTCGGGGACGCTGATCCGTGCGCTCAACGACACCTCCGTGCCCCACCCGGACGCGGCGATGTTCACGGTGCCGCGCACCTGCTCGCCCTCCCAGGCCACCGCGGTCTCGGGCTCGGTCCTGGTGATCCGGATCTCGCCGAACTCCCCCAGATGGCGGGCCAGCGTCTCGGGGTCGCTCAGCTCCGCCCACAGCTCCGGCGGGGACTTCACGATGGTGCGCTGCGCCTGGACCTCCGACATCGAACCCTTCGATTCGCCCGTGCGCGCGGGATCCCTTCCGACCTTCTCGACGCGGGTGAAGCTATGTGAACACGCCGCGCGCGCCGAGCACCATGAACAGCACGGTCACCAGCACCAGCAGGCTCGCAAACGCCCCCACGCGGGCCACCTGCACCGCGAGGGCCTCGTACTCCTCGCTCAACTTGCCGGCGGCAAGGTCGCGCTCGGCCAGCTCGGCCAGCCGCCGCTCCCGCGGGGCGAAGTACGCGCCGCCGAGGCCCAGCAGCACGAGGATGGCCACGAGGCCGAAGCCGACCCACCAGTCCTTCATGTCGAACTGTCCGTCGCCGGACAGGGCGATGTACAGGCCGGCCAGCAGCACGACCGCGGCCGAGGGCGTGATGATCTTCCGGCCGATCTCCCCCTGGAGATGGTGCAGCCACGGGAGCTTGTCCGGCGCCGACCGTTGCGTAAGCGGCACGATCAGGGGATAGACGAATGTCACGCCGAACGCGGTGACGACGGCGGCGATGTGGATGAAGACGACGATGTCGTAGAAGCGCAGCGCGGTGGCGAACATGGCGCGGGAGCGTAGCGGGCGCGGCGGCGCTCAGAACTCCGGGCGGTACTCGCCGAAGACGTCCTTCATCGCGCCGCACACCTCGCCGACCGAGGCGCGGTCGCGCAGGGCCTCGCGAATCCGGGGCAGCAGGTTCTCGTCGCCGCGGGCGGCGTCGCGCAGCTCCTCGAGTCGTCGCTGCACCAGCTCGCCGTCGCGATCGGACTTGAACCGCGCCAACCGCTCGACCTGAGCGTCCTCGGAGGCCTGATCGACCTTGAGGATGTCGGGAACCTCGAGCCCCTCCGTGACGTATTTGTTCACGCCGACGACGATGTCCTGGCCGGTGCGGTAGCGCTCCTGGTAGCCCCAGGCGGACTCCTCGATCTCGGCCTTCATGAAGCCGATCGCCTCGACCGAGCCGCCCATCTGATCGATCTTGTCGATGAGTTCCTGCGCGCGCTGCTCGATCTCGGCGGTCAGCGCCTCGACGAAGTAGGAGCCGGCGAACGGGTCGACCGTGTCCGCCGCGCCCGACTCGTGGGCCACGATCTGCTGGGTGCGCAGCGCGATGCGCGCGGCCCGCTCGGTGGGGAGCGAGAGCGCCTCGTCGTAGCCGTTGGTGTGCAGCGACTGCGTGCCCCCGCAGACTGCGGCGAAGGCCTGCAGCGCGACGCGCACGATGTTGTTCTCCGGCTGCTGGGCCATCAGCGTGACCCCGCCGGTCTGCGTGTGGAAGCGCAGGCGCAGCGACTTCTCGTCCTGCGCAGCGAACCGTTCTCGCATGATGCGCGCCCACATCGTCCGCGCGGCCCGGAACTTGGCCACCTCCTGGAAGACGTTGTTGTGGCCGTTGAAGAAGAAGGCCAGGCGTGGCGCGAAGTCGTCGACGGCCAGGCCGGCGTCGATCGCCGCCTGCACGTAGGCGATCCCGTTGGCCAGCGTGAAGGCGACCTCCTGTACCGCCGACGCGCCCTGCTCGCGGAAGTGATAGCCCGAGATCGAGATCGTGTTCCAGCGCGGGATGTTCTCGCGACAGTAGGCGAACAGGTCGGTCGTCAGCCGCATCGATCCCTCGGGCGGGTAGATGAAGTTGCCGCGCGCGATGTACTCCTTGAGGATGTCGTTCTGGGTGGTCCCGCGCAGCTGCTCCGAGGACACGCCGTGCTCCTCGCCCACGAGCTGGTAGAGCAGCATCAGCACGCTCGCGGGCGCGTTGATCGTCATCGATGTCGAGACCTGGTCGAGCGGGATCCCGTCGAAGGCCGTGCGCATGTCCTCGATCGTGTCGATCGCGACGCCGGTGCGGCCGACCTCGCCCCGGCAGCGGGGGTCGTCGGAGTCCAGGCCCAGCTGCGTGGGCAGGTCGAACGCCATGCTCAGCCCGGTGGAGCCGTGCTCGAGCAGGTACTTGTAGCGCTCGTTGGACTCCTTGGCCGACGCGTAGCCCGCGTACTGGCGCATCGTCCAGAGCTGCTTGCGGTACATGTCCGCGTGGACGCCGCGGGTGAACGGGTAGCCGCCGGGCTCGCCGAGGTCGAGCGGGGCCGGGAGGTCGTCCTCGTCGTAGACGGCTCCGATCTCGATGCCCGAGTCGGTGAAGCGGCGCGGGTCGTCGGGACCGACGACCGGCGCGATCGTGCGGTGCTCGCCTGCGGTGGCCATGTGCCAGAGGTTACTTCGCGATGGCCGCGGGACGGCAGATCGCCGTGCGGTGGAACGGCCCGTCGGAGAGCTCGAGCAGCTCGAGGCCGGCCACCGCGAGCATGCCGCGCAGGGCCGACGGCGTGATGCCCCACCACCAGTTGGAGTAGCCGGCCTCGGGCTCGAAGGGCGTGGTGACGCCGAGCCGCTCGCCCGCGCGCACCGCGCCGTAGTCCGCCCGCCCCGCCGCGTCGAGCGCGGGGTAGAGCACGCACGCGCCGGGCAGCCCGGGGACCTCGGGCAGCGTCTCGGTCGACAGCAGCAGCGTCTCACCGGTGAGCTCGCGCAGGCGCCGGAGCGTGAGCACCGGGTCGGGCACGTGGTAGAGCACGCCGTAGCACCACACCACGTCGTGGCGCCCGGCCTCGGCGACGGTCGCCGGGTCGTGCACGTCGCCGCGCACGAAGCGCACGCCGGAGTCGCGGCGCGCGTGCTCGGCCTCGAACTGTGGTGTCGGCTCCATCACGTCGATGCCCGTGACCCGGCTGGCGCCGGCCTCCTCGGCGAGGAAGGCGATCGCGCCGTGCGCCTCCCACATGCAGCCGACGTCGAGGAAGCTGACGCCCGCCGCGTACCGGCGCACGAGATCCTCGCGGGCGGGCTGGGCACGGCGAAGCCGGCGGCGGCGCAGCCGCCCGGCCGTCACCAGTGCGCGGGCCAGCAGGGGCATCGGGGCGCGCGGCACAATAGTCCCCGTGCCCGCGCGGCGAGCTTCACCCGACGACCTCCAGGCCGGCCTGCGCGAGCTCCCGTCCGTGGAGGAGCTCGCCGGGCGGCTGGCCGCTCCGCACGCGCTCGCCGTGGCCGCGGCGCGCGAGGCCATCGCCGCGCGCCGCGCCGAGCTGCTGGCCGGCGAGGCCGGCGAGGCCGATCTCCTCGCCCGCGCATCGGCGGCGCTGGAGCGCGGCGAGCGGCCCTCGTTGCGGCGGGTACTCAACGCGACCGGGGTGATCGTCCACACCAACCTGGGACGCGCCCCCCTGGCGGCGCAGGCGCGCGCCGCGGCGTCGCGCGCCGGCGAGGGCTACGCCAACCTCGAACTCGAGCTGGAGGCGGGACGGCGCGGCTCGCGCCAGGCGCACGTCGGCGGCCTGCTGTGCGAGCTGACCGGCGCCGAGGCGGCCCTGGCCGTGAACAACGGAGCGGCGGCGGTGTTGCTCGCTGCCGCGGCTCTGGCCGGGGACGGGCGCGAGGTCGTCGTGTCGCGCGGCCAGCTGGTCGAGATCGGGGGCTCCTTCCGCGTCCCCGACGTCGTGGCCCAGTCGGGCGCGCGTCTGGTCGAGGTGGGCACGACGAACCGCACACGCCTGGAGGACTACGAGCAGGCGATCGGCGAGCGCACGGGCGCGATCCTGCGCGCCCACCCGTCGAACTTCCGCACGCTCGGCTTCGTGGCCGAGGTCGAGATCGAGGCGCTCTGCGCGCTCGGGCCGCCGGTCATCGACGACCTCGGCTCGGGCGCGCTCGCCGAGGGGGTGGCCACGCTGCGCGACGAACCCCCGGTCCGGCGTTCGGTCCTCGCCGGTGCGGCGCTCACCTGCTTCTCGGGCGACAAGCTGCTCGGCGGTCCGCAGGCCGGGCTCCTGGTCGGGCGCGGGGATGCGGTCGCGGCGGCGCAGGCGCATCCGCTGGCGCGCGCCGTGCGGATCGACAAGCTCTCACTGGCCGCGCTGGAGGCGACATTGCGGCTGTACCGCGACCCGGACCGCGCCCGGCGCGAGATTCCCGTCCTGGCGATGCTCGAGGCCTCGGAGGACGTGCTGCACGCCCGGGCGCAGCGCCTGGCCGAGGCGATAGGGCACGAGGGTGTCGAGGTCTCCCGGGCGGCCGCGCGGGTGGGCGGCGGCGCGCTCCCACTGCTGGAGCTGGAGGGTCCCGTGGTCGCGGTCGATCCCGGCGTCCAGGGCGCGGACAGGCTGGCGGCGCGGCTGCGGGACGGCGATGAGCCGGTCGTCGGGCGAGTCCAGGGTGGACGCCTGCTGCTCGACCCGCGCACGCTGACCGACGAGGAGGCCGAGGCCGCGGGGGCGCGGGTCGGCGCGGCTCTCCGCATGCCACCCGATGGGTGACACCCCTACCGCGCCGACCCAGCCCCCGCTGACACTCGGGACCGCTGGGCACATTGATCACGGCAAGACAGCCTTGATCAACGCGCTC
>JAWVFS010000159.1:0-23062 GCA_033855795.1 Solirubrobacteraceae bacterium
CTCAAGAAGGGCGGTCATCGAGAAAGCGGGGTCCGCCGGGACCGCCCGGCATAGCGCCACACACCCCCCGCTCGACGGCAGGGTGTGCGGTTCTATGCAGCTCCACGATGCACGACGCCACACACCCCCGAGGATCGGTGGCGTGTGCGGTGCTGTGCAGGTCCGCAAGCCGTCTCGATGCCCATCAGCGCGAGTGCCGCCACACGGTCAGCTCCAGCACGATGCGTGCCGCGCCCGCGAGGCGCCGCGACGCCTTCGGCGCCGCCCACGTGCCCCACACGACCGCCATGGCCAGCGGCGCGCCGAAGCCGAGCAGGACGTTGACGGCTATCGGGCCGGTGCGCGATCCCCAGTAGGCGAAGGCGGCCAGGGCGCCGAGCTCCAGCAGGAACCTGAGCGCCAGGTTCCTCGCCCCCGTCCGGGCTAGGCCACGACCTCGTCGAGCATGTGCCGCCGCTGCTCGTCGCTGGCGAACAGGAAGCGGTGGATGCGCGTGAGCCCCTCGATGTCGTGGACGTCCTCGTCGAGGTAGGGGATGGTGATGACCCGCGGGCGCGCGAGCTTGGCCTCGAGCCGCTCGATGTTCCGGCGGTCGCGCTCGGCCAGCACGTGGTAGTCGCGAAAGTTCTCGGCCACGCGCTCGGCGAGCTTCTCGCCGAGCTCGCCGGACAGCTCGGCCGCCACGTCCCCGGGCTCGGCGTCGCCGAGCAGGTCGTGGTGCACGCGGTTGACGATCACGCCGCCGAAGGGCATCCGCGCCGCCTTGAGCTTGCGCCAGAAGTAGATGGCCTCGTCGATCGGCTCGCGCTCGGGTGAGGTCACGAGCAGGAACACGGTCTGCGGGTCGGCGAGCAGCTTGTTCACCTGCACCGCGCGCTCTTTGAAGCCGTCGATCATGCCGCCGATGGCGCGGAAGAACACCGACAGGTCCTGCAGCAGGTCCACGCCGGTCACGCGCTTGAGCACGCCGAACACCATGCCCGTGCCCCGGCCCATGACGCGCGCGGCGAGCCCGGTTGGGCGCAGGAACACCTGCAGCGCTCGGCCCTCGAAGAACTGCGTCAGGCGGTCCGGCGCATCGAGGAAGTCGAGGGCGTTGCGGGAGGGCGGCGTGTCGAGGACGAGCAGATCGAAGTCGTGCTCCCGGTCGAGCTCGTAGAGCTTGGCGATCGCGGTGTACTCCTGCGAGCCGGCCACGGCGCTGGAGAGCTGCTGGTAGATGCGGTTGCCCAGCACGTCGTCGCGCGTCTTCTCGTCGGGCGAGAGCTCCTCGATGACCTCGTCGAAGGTGCGCTTGGGATCGAGCATCATCGCCCACAGCTCGCCCCGCATCGGCAGGCCGGCGGCCTCGAACAGCTTGGCGTCGACGAGATTCGGCTCGTTGCCCAGCTCCTCGAGCCCAAGCGCGTTGGCCAGGCGCCGGGCGGGGTCGATGGTCACCACGGCGACCTTCTTCCCCTCCGCCGCCGCGCCCATGGCGATCGCCGCCGCGGTGGTCGTCTTGCCGACGCCGCCGGAGCCGCCGCAGATGCACACGCGCTTGCCCTCGAGCGCCTCGGCGACGTTCACAGCTCCGCCTCCAGGCGCTCGGACAGCCGCTCGTACGCTGGCAGGTCGAGGTCGGGCTCGAAGAGGAAGGGCAGCAGCACCGGCGTATCGCCGGTGCCCTCCTCGAGGCGCGCCATCTGCTCGCGCTGGCCGTGCGCGCGCAGGTGCTCGGACAGGGCGGCGCGGAGCGCGGCGCGCGCGGCCGGGGTCCCCGCCGTGTCGGCCGCACGCCGGAGGGCGCCGGCGTCGCGGCTGCTGAAGCGTTGCTCGTACACACCGTTGACGACCACGCGATCGAGTCCCAGCCCCAACTCGCTGCGCAGCGAGTCTCGCAGCGACAACGTCTCGTTGACGGGCATCTCCTCGGGCAGCGCCACCGCCACGACTCCGGTGCTGTCGGGGTCGGCGATCATCGCGTGCATCGCGCGGCCCTGGTTCGCGATCGGTCCGACGCGCGCGATGTCCGCGAAGGTTTTGGGCGCGCGCATCGTGGCCACGCCGTGCCCGGTGGCCGGCGCGTCCACGATCACCAGGTCGTAGCGCGCTCCGTCGCGGGTGCGCCGCTCGAGCTGGGCCAGCTCCCACACCTTGCCGATCGTCACCAGCTCGCTCATCCCGGGGGTCGCCGCGGCGAAGTACTGGAACATGCGCGAGCTCGAGAGCAGGTCGGCGAGCGCCTTCACGGGCAGCTGCAGGCGCAGGTACTCCTCGATCGCATGCTGGGGATCGATCGAGATCGTGTACAGGCCCTCGGCGAGCTCCACCTCGCGGAAATGGCTGTCGTCGCGCCCGAAGACCCTGGCCACCCGATCCTGGTGGGCCACCTCGGCCACGATCGTCCGCAGCCCGCGGCGCGCGGCGAGGAGGCCGAGCGCGACGGCGACGGTCGATTTCCCCACCCCGCCCTTCCCGGTGACGAAGACCAGGCGCTTGTCCAGCAGCGGGGCCACGGTCGCAGGGTATAGGGCGCCCGGCGATACTCCGCCGATGGACGCCGTTCCGATGGACTGGCTGCGGGCCGTCTACGACGAGTGGGGCCGCGGGAACTTCCGCGCCGGCGGCGACCGGCTCGCAGGCGATTTCGAGTTCAGCACCGGCCCCGACTTCCCGGACCCGGCGCAAGGCGTCGGCCCCGGGGAGCCGGTACGCGACTACTGGCGCGGCTTTCTGTCGTCGTGGGCTCAGCTTCGCATCGAGGCGCTCGAGATGACACCGGTGGGCGACCGGGCGCTCATCCTCGTGCGCCAGACGGGGATCGGAAGCGCGAGCGGCGTCGAGACCAGCCTCGACTACTTCCACGTATGGCGCTTCGGGGACGCGGGGGCCAGCCGGCTCGACGTGCTCCTCGGCGCCGGCGAGGCCCGCATCGAGCTGCTGCGCGGCCTGTACGACGCCTGGGCGGTGGGCGACTTCGACCTGGGCGCCGACCTGTTCGCGCGCGACGTCGAGTTCGTCACCTCCGAGGGCTTCCCGGACGCGCCCGGGCCGGGAGAGGGGCTCGAACGGGTGGAGCTCTGGCGGGACGAGTTCCTCGCGAGCTTCCAGGAGCTGCGCATCGAGGCGCTCGAACTCGAGCCGATCGGCGAGCATGTGCTCGCCCGGGTGCGCCAGCGGGGACGCTTCCGCACGACCGGGATCGACGTCGACGTCACCTATTTCCAACTGTGGACCTTCGGCGCCGGACGGGCGACACGCTTCCAGGTGTTCGCGCCGGGCGCGGAGATGGAGGCCCGCGCGGCGGCGGACCCGTAGCACATCCCCAGGAAGGATTCGCGACGGTGGTTACGAATACCCCCGAGCACATGGGCTTCCCCTACGCGCATCGGAGCATCTCGTGACCCAGCAGGCCAAGGTCATCGCCTTCGCCAACCAAAAGGGCGGCGTTGCCAAGACCACCACCACGCTGAACGTCGCCGTCGCGTTCGCGGAGAAGGGCCACCGCGTCCTCTGCGTCGACATGGACCCCCAGGGCAACCTGACGATGTCGCAGGGCATCGATCCCGACCAGGTCGAGAAGTCGATGTACGACGTGCTCGTCCATCACCTGTCGATCCGCGAGGTGATCCGCAAGCGCGAGATCGACATCGCCTGCTCGTCGAACGACCTCGCCGGCGCCGAGATCGCCATGTCGACCATGAACGGTCGCGAGCGGTCCCTGGAGAAGGGCCTGGCCCCGGTGAAGGAGGACTACGACTTCATCTGCCTCGACACGCCGCCGTCGCTCGGCCTGCTCACGATCAACGCCCTGACCGCGGCCGACAAGGTGATCGTCCCCGTGCAATGCGAGTATCTGTCGATGCGCGGTTTGATCCAGCTTCAGAACACCCTCGCCATGGTTCGCGAGAACCTGAACCCGGACATCGAGATCGAGGGCATCCTGCCCACGCTCGTGGACTCGCGCACGGTGCACGCCAAGGAGGCCATCGAGATCCTCGAGGAGAACTTCGGGGACCGGGTCTTCGCATCGCGCATCCGCAAGACGGTGCGTTTTGCCGAGGCACCCGTGAAGGGCATGTCGGTGCTCAAGTACGATCCCGACGGTACGGCGGCACAGGCGTACCGTCAGCTGGCGGAGGAGGTTCTCGAGAATGGCAAGCGGTAAGCGAGCGAGCATGCGCGAGGGCCCCTTGGCCGCGCTCTTCCGGCGCACCGAGGAAGAGGGGCAGGAGAAGGAGGACGAACGCCGCCCGGAGTCCCAGGGCGAGGAGAAGCGCGAGCGCGCTGCCGAGGCGCGCGCCGCGCCCCCGACCGAGCCTGCCACCGCGGCCGCGCGCGAGCGCGAAGGCGCCGGCGAGGCTGCGCCCGAGGCGGACGAATCCCCGGAGCGCGCGCCGGTCCCCACCCCGCGCGAGCGCCTGCGTCACGCCTTTTCCTCAGACATCCCCGAGAACGTGCTGGACGCGGGCGCCGCCACCGAGGCGCCGACGGCACCCGACCTTCCGGACGCCTACGCGCGGCCGGGCGCCGAGACCTATGGCCAGCTGGCGAGCGTCGGCGCGCCGGTCATCCGCGTGGTCGGCGTCGGCGGTGCCGGCGTCAACGCGGTCAACCGGATGGTCGAGACGCAGATCGAAAGCGTCGAATTCATCGGGGTCAACACCGACCTGCAATCCCTCCAGCAGTGCGCTGCCCACGTGACCCTGCACATCGGCGCCGAGGTCACCCGCGGTCTCGGGTCCGGCTCGAACCCGGACCTCGGCCGCCAGGCGGCGATGGAGGAGTACGACAAGATCAAGGCACTGCTCAAGGGCGCCGACATGGTGTTCGTCACCGCGGGCGCGGGCGGCGGCACCGGTACGGGCGCGGCGCCCATCGTGGCGCGGATCGCTCGTGAGATCGGCGCGCTCACCGTGGGCATCATCACCAAGCCGTTCGGGTTCGAGGGCTCGCGCCGCCGCGAGCAGGCGGACGAGGGCGTGCAGGCGCTGGCCGACGAGGTCGACACGCTGATCGTCGTCCCCAACAACCGGCTCCTGTCGGTGCTCGACAAGAACACGTCGATGGTCGAGGCCTTCCAGGTCGCCGACGACGTGCTGCGCCAGGGGGTCCAGGGCATCTCGGACCTGGTCACGCTGCCCGGCCTGATCAACCTCGACTTCGCCGACGTGCGCACGATCATGTCCGAGGCCGGCGACGCGCTGCTGGGCATCGGCATGGCGACCGGCGACCGGCGGGCGATCGAAGCCGCGCAGCAGGCCGTGGCGTCGCCGCTGCTCGAGACGAGCATGGACGGTGCCCGCTCGATTCTGCTTTCCATCACGGGCGGTCGCGATCTGTCGCTGTGGGAGGTCAACGAGGCCGCCAAGGCGGTCGCCGAGGCCGCCCATCCCGAGGCCAACATCATCTTTGGTGCGATGGTCGACGAGAAGCTCGACGACGCCGTATGGGTCACGGTCGTGGCCACCGGGTACGGCCAACAGCGCCGGCGCTCGACGCAGGAGGAGCCGCGCGGCGAGCCCCGGGTGAGCCGCGGCCCGGCGCGCCAGCGGTCGCGGTCGAGCGTGGCGACGCGCGAGGAGGCGCCCGCCCGATCCGCCGCCGACCGCGACCGGGACCGCGATCGGGACCGGGACCGGGACCGCGACCGCGATCGTCCGCGCAAGAGCCTGGACGTCGCCGAGCTCGACGTCCCGGAGTTCATCCCGAAGGGCTAGTAGCTGCTTTGTCGCACGAGCCGGTCCCCTCTGCCTAGGAGGATCGTGCGACAAAGCCCCCACATCGCCCGTGGGGTCGTCGCCGCCGGCCATCCGGAGACCGCGCGTGCCGGCGCTGACGTGCTGCGCGCCGGCGGCAACGCCGTCGACGCCGCGGTCGCCGCCGTCCTTGCTTCGCTCGCGGCCGAGCCGCTCCTGACCGGCCTCGGCGCCGGCGGCTACATGCTCGTCGCCCTGCCAGGCGCCGAGCCGCAGCTGCTCGACTTCTTCGTGGAGGCACCCGGGCGCGGCGCCGACCCGCAGGCGCGCGGGGAGCTGGTACCGATCAGCGTGTCGTTCGGCGACGCGATCCAGGTGTTCAACGTCGGCCCGGCCTCGGTCGGCACGTATGGCGTCCCCGCGGGCCTTGCCGACGCCGCCGCACGCTTCGGCTCACTACCGCTGGCCGAGCTGGCGGCCCCGGCGGCCGCACTGGCGCGCGGCGGCATCGAGGTCAACGCGGTGCAGGCCTACGTGATCGAGATCCTGGGCGAGATCGCGACCTCCACGCCCGAGTGCGCCGCCCTGTTTGCGCCCGCAGGCCGGCTGCTGCGCGAGGGCGACACGTTCACCAACCCGGACCTCGCGGCGGCGCTCGAACTGCTGGGCCGCGATGGCGCTGCGCCCTTCTACACGGGCGAGGTGGCCGCCGCCGTGATCAGGTGGCTGGACGGCCGGGGGGCGATGCTCACGGCGGCCGACCTCGCGGCCTATCGCGTCGTCGACCGGGAGCCGGTGCGGGTCGCCTACCGCGGGCGCGACGTCGTCACCACTCCGCCGCCGTCGGCCGGCGGCACGCTGATCGCCTACGCGCTGGCGCTGCTCGAGCGGTCCACCGAGCCCCTCACGCCGGCGCGGCTCGTCGACGTCATGGCCGCCGCCCAGGCCGAGCGCACCCCGGAGTTCCTCGATGGCCTGGACGATGAAGGCTTCCTCGACCGTTTCCTCGCATCGCGGCTGGGTTCCACGACCCACGTGTCCGTGCTCGACGCGGGCGGCGGCGCGTGCGGTGTGACGTGCTCCAACGGCGAGGGATCGGGGATCGTCGTGCCGGGGACCGGTCTGCACCTCAACAACATGCTCGGCGAGCAGGACCTCAACCCGCTCGGCTTCCACCGCCACCCGGCCGGACGCCGGATGCCGAGCATGATGAGCCCGACGATGGTGCTCGGCGAGGCGGGGCCCGAGCTCGTGCTCGGGAGCGGGGGGTCCAACCGCATCCGGTCGGCCATCATCCAGGCGATCGTCAACGTGCTCGACCACGGGATGGACGTGGCCGCGGCGGTTCGCGCGCCGCGGCTGCACTTCGAGGACGGCATCGTGTACGCCGAGCCCGGGGTGGAGGTGGACGAGCTCGGGCGCGGAGAGATGGCGCTCGCGCGCTTCCGCGAGCTCAACCTGTTCTTCGGAGGTGTCCATGCGGTGGCGCGCGACCCGGCGACGGGCGAGCTCTCGGGCGGCGGCGACCCGCGGCGCGGCGGCTCGGTGGCGGTGGCATGAGGCTGATCGGCGCCGCGCCGGCATCGCTCGCGGTCGCTGCGGTGCTGTCCTCCTGCGGCCAGGCCGGCGCCGACCTGTTCGTCGTGCAGCGCGGCGGCCAGGGGCCCGGCGCGGCTCTCACCCTGCGCGTGGCCGACGACGGCTTCGTCCGCTGCAACGGCGGCCCGCGCCGTCGGATCAGCGACGACCAGCTCCTGCTGGCACGGGAGATCCAGCGCGAGCTCGACGGCGACGCCAAGCAGCGCGTCTCGCGACCGCCAGGCCCCGGATCGGTTCTGTCCTACTCGGTGAGGCTCGAGAGCGGGACCGTGCGCTTCTCCGACACGTCTCCCGGGATTTCCACGGAGGAGCGCAAGGCCGCCGCGTTCACGCGCGAGGTCGCCACGGGCGTGTGCGGGCTGGCTCGCTAGCCGAAACGCACCTTGCCGTTCGAGCGCGCGCGGGCCTGCGCGCGCTCGACGAAGTCGAGGCGCCGCGCCGCCGCCCGGAAAAGGCGCGTGACCAGCCGCAGGCGCGCGTTCTCGGAGCGCAGGTCGAGCAACCCCTGCTTCGCCTCGAGGCCGAAGTCCACGGTCGCGGCCATGTCGTACGCGCTCATTGTCCCGAGCTCCGGCTCCTCCGGACGGTTGTCGGTGGCCTGCTCGACGAGGTCCGCGTAGGTCTCGTGCGCCGTCCGGAGCGTGGCTTCGTCGACCCCCTCCTCGCGGTCCTCGAGGAACTCCACCTCGCCGGCGGGATAGGGCAGCGCGTCCTGCCGTTCGAGCACGCGGAACGGCCGGGTCCCGCGGGTGAGGATGTTCATGCGTCCGTCCTCCAAGCGCTCCAGCACCTCGGTGATCTCGCAGGCGCAGCCGATCGGCCGCAGGCCGTCGTCCGAGAGCCACACGATCCCGAATTCCGAGGCGCCCTCGAGGCAGTCGCCGATCATGGTCTTGTAGCGGTCCTCGAAGATGTGGAGGGGCACGATCTCGGAGGGCAGAGCGACGATGCCGAGCGGGAAGAGGGGGAAGTCGCGCTCGATCGTTTTCATCGCGTTCAGTCTACGAACGCGGAGGGTGCACCGGGTCACCGCGGTGCGAGCTCCCGCGGCGACCCGGCGCCTGTTGTCGGCCGGCGCTACCTCACGCAGGGCACGCGGTCGGTGGCGATCAGCCTCGCCCCGCCGTATGACGTGTTGACCTGCTCGTAGAGCCACGAGCCGCGGCAGGTCGGGGGCGCGACCAGGAAGTGCACCAGCCGGCCGCGCACGCGAACGACCTTGTTCGGGAGGTTCAGATGGAGCTGCCTGATGTTGAACAGCGGGTTCTGCCCCGGAGTCAGCGGGCCGTTGTCGACCACGAAGCTGGGCCCGAAGCCGGATGCCGCCGCCGCGATCTGCGCCACGATCACCAGCGGAAATTGCTGCCCGTTGATGATGGCAACGGCGCGGAGGAGGACCGCCGGCCTGCCGGTCGAGGTCTTCCCGTTGAACGCGGTCACCCTCGCCTGGATCGGCGTGGCGATCGTCGGGCGAGCGTCGGCAGTCGCCGTGCCCGTGCCCACAACCGAGGCGCGTGAGCACCGGTTCCGGTTGGCGTCGGCGAGCGAGCAGGTCGCGAACGCGGAGCTGTTGACCCTGGAGCCCCGCGCGAGGCGCACGTCGATCACCCGCGTCTGGTCGTTGGTGGCCGGCTGCTGGCCGTCGACGTCGTTACCTCCAAAGGAGTCGAACTCGGCGGCCACGCCGGCGCCTGCACGCGGTGGGGAGACCTTGAACTGCAGAACGAGGAAACCCTTCCCGTTGGGCGTGCGGGCCGGCGCTCCGGCCTGCGCGACGGTTGCGAGCCCGAAGAGTCCAGCCACGGCCGCGGCCGTGGCGAAAAGCTTGGATAACACAGTGTCCTCTACTTTTTCGGTTTATCGGTCAGGCCGACGCTACCCGACCGCCCAGCCCCGTAAAGGGGGGA
Organism: Solirubrobacteraceae bacterium; assembly: GCA_033855795.1. Classification (GTDB taxonomy): domain Bacteria; phylum Actinomycetota; class Thermoleophilia; order Solirubrobacterales; family Solirubrobacteraceae; genus JALYZC01. The sequence continues at coordinate 9,188 of JAWVFS010000159.1, forward strand.
AGGTCCTGACACCAACATGGCGGTGTCCGCGCGACTATGCCCACGCGGTACCGGGCATGACCTCAACGACCCGCCGCCCTCGGCTCGACTCAGGAGGCTTGACATGAACCAGACCACGACGGTGGGGTTCCTCGGCACCGGCATCATGGGCGCGCCGATGGCGCGCAACTGCGGCTCCGCCGGCTTGGACGTGCGCGGGTGGAACCGGACGCCGGAGAAGGCGCGGGCCCTGGCCGACGCCGGCGTGACGCCGGTCGACTCGCCGGCCGAGGCGGTGCGCGGCGCCGGCGCGGTGGTGACGATGCTCACGGATGGCGCGGCCGTCGAGGCGGTGATGGCGGGCGACGGCGGCGCGCTGGCGGCGATGGACGACGACGCCGTGTGGCTCCAGATGAGCACGGTCGGCACCGCGGCGACGGAGCGACTCGCCGCGCTGGCGCGCGAGCGCGGAACCGGTTACGTCGACGCGCCCGTCGTCGGCACCCGACAGCCGGCGGAGGCGGGCGAGCTGCTCGTGCTGGCGTCGGGGCCCGAGGAGTTGCGCGGACGGGCCGCGCCGGTGTTCGACGCCGTCGGCCGCGCGACTCGCTGGGTGGGGGAGGAGCCGGGGCCGGCCAGCCGCCTCAAGCTCGTGTTCAACGGCTGGCTCGTGTCCCTGATGGAGTCGCTGTCGGAGACGCTCGCCTTCTCGCGCGCGATGGGCATCCCGCCCGAGGAGTTCCTCGAGGCGATTGACGGCTCCCCGATGAACCTCCCCTATGCCCAGACCAAGGGCAGGGCGATGGCGAAGATGGACTTCTCCGAGGTCGCCTTCCCCCTGCGACTGGCGCACAAGGACGCCCGTCTCGTGCTCGAGGCCGCCGAGGCGGAGGATCTCGACCTGCCGCTCATGCACACGGCCGAGGCCCAGTTCGCCCGCGCCGAGGCGGAGGGCCACGGCGACGAGGACCTCGCGGCCGTGCACCACGCGGTGCGCGCGGCCTAGGGGCTGCTCGTCCTGGGGATCGGCTGGCGGCAGACGTCGCTGCCGCGGCGGGTCTGGCGGGGTCCGGAGAAGCGTGGGTCCTGCCAGTGGTACATCACGAACACGCGGTAGTCGTCTCCGAGCGTGAGACGCGGGGCGCGCACGGACTTGTGGAACCGGGCGATTCCGCGCCTGGCCGTGTACCAGACGCCGAAGCCCGCCGGGGGACGGACCGCCCGGAAGCTCGAGCCGCCGCGCGTACGGCGGTAGAGATCGAACCGCAGCGACATCTGGTCGCCCGGGAAGGTCGTCTTCTGCTGCGCCTGGAAGACGGCGAAGCGATCGGCCGGCTTCGGGCCGGTGTGGCAGGTGACCAGCGTCACCACCGCGGCCGACTGCGGCGGCGGCCCGCCGCTGCCGAGCGTCGGCGCCGCGAGCAGCAGAAAGGTGAGGACGGACGTCGCAAGCAGGCGCCGCATGCGCGCAGCCTACCGCGGCTTGCGGGCCGCGAGCATGAGGTTGTAGAACGCCTCGGGCGGCAGATGGCCCTCGAGCAGGCGGCGGTCCACCTGCTGGAGCAGGAGGTATCCGCGGTACGCGTACTGGCGCCACAGCCACGGCACGTCGTCCGGGTCCGCCGTGCCCTCGAGTGTGCGGTTGGCCCAGCCGAACCACGACGCCAGCAGCTCCTCGCCGGTCACGCGCGGGTCCTCGAAGCCCGCGCCCACCGCAAAGCGGCGCAGGTCCGCGGGGGAGAAGGCGTGGACGTCGACCGAGAACTCCATCCCGTGGTCGCCGCCGGCGTGATGCCCGTTGCCCGGAGGGTGGTCGTGCTCCGGCGCGGCCGGGCCGGCGCGCATCAGGCGCCGCCAGATCGGCGCGAGGGTCACCGCGCTGCGCTTTGGCACCGCCGCCAGGCGGTCGCCGTAGCGCGAGGGCTCGCCGGCGAACGCGAGCCGGCCGCCGGGGCGCAACACGCGGTGGAACTCGACAAAGGCCCGCCCGAGGTCGGGGAGGTGGTGCAGGACCGCGTGGCCGAACACGAGGTCGAAGGACCCGTCGGGCAGGGCAAGCCGCTCCGCATCGCCCGCCACGGTCTCGACCTCGAGCCCCAGCTCCGCGGCGTTGGCCTCCAGCACGGCGAGCATGCCGGGCGAGATGTCCGTGCACACCGCCTCGCGCAGGACACCCGCCAGCATCAGGTTGAGCGCGAAGTAGCCCGTCCCGGCGCCGATCTCGAGGCCGCGGTCGAAGACGGGGACCTCGCCGTCCGCGCCCAGCGTCTTGCGCAGCTTGCCGAGCACCTGGCCCTGGCCCGTCGGGCCGAAGTCGATCCCCCACTTGCCGTCGTACTCCTGGGCCGCGGCGTCGTGGTAGCGGACGTTGACCTCGCGGATGTGCGCCGCTGTGGGCGGGGCCGGCATGGCGGCCGCGAACTGTAGCGTTGCGCTGCGTGCCGTCGGATCAGACCTACGTCCAGCGCGACCAGCCACCCGGCGTCCCGCCGCTCGAGCTGACGGGCGAGCGCACGCTTCCCGACGTGCCGGAGGAGAACTACTGGTTCCGGCGCCACCTGGTCGTGTACCGGTGGATCGCGGACCGCGTGGCCGGCCTCGATGTCGTCGACCTGGCCTGCGGCGAGGGCTACGGAGCCGACGTGCTCGCCCACGGCGCTCGGTCGGTCGTCGGCGTGGACGCCAACCCCGAGGCGCACGCGCACGCGGCCGCGCGCTACCCGCGTGAGAATCTGCGCTTCGCCCGCGACCTCGTCGAGCGCTACACGCCACCGGACCGCTGCGACGCCATTTCCTTCCTGCAGACGATCGAGCACCTCGAGCAGCCGGGCGACGTGCTGGATCACTTCCGCTCGATCCTGCGACCGCAGGGCGTCGCGTACATCTCGACGCCCAACGTCCTCACGCTCGCGCCCAAGGGCGCCGAGCGCTCGGGCAATCCTTGGCACGTTCGCGAGTACCGCGCCGAGGAGTTCGCGGGGCTGCTCCACGCGCATTTCTCGGAGGTGCAGCTGCATGGCCTGTTCCACGCGCGAAGGCTGCGCTGGCACGACTGGATGCTGCGGGCGGGCTGGGACGCGGTGCACCCGCGCGTCGGGCTGACCGGCGCCTTCTACTCCCGCTTCACGCCGGCGATCTCGGAGCGCGACTTCGTGCTCCGCGCCGGCGTCCCGGCGCGGCTCCAGCGAGCGCTGGACTTCGTCGCGGTCTGCCGGCCGTGACCGCACGCCACGACGCCGGCGAGCTCGCGCTCGTCCTGCACACCCACATGCCCTACGTCGAGGGCTTCGGCACCTGGCCCTTCGGCGAGGAGTGGCTGTGGGAGGCGATGGCCACCTCGTACCTCCCGCTGCTGGACGTCCTCGCGCGTGAGGAGGCCGCGGTCACCCTGTCGCTCACTCCGGTGCTCTGCGATCAGCTCGAGGCTCCGGGCGTCGCCGAGCGCTTCCTCGCCTTCCTCGCGGACGTGCGCGCCGAGACCCACCGCACGGACATCGAGGGCTCCCGCGAGGGCGCTCCCGAGCTCGTCGCCGAGCTCGAGGCCTCGGCGCGCGACTACGAGCGCGCGGCGGAGCGCTTCGAGGCGATCGGCCGCGACCTGCTGGGCGCGCTGGCGCCGCACGCGGGCTGGACGTCGTCGGCCACGCACGCTGTGCTTCCCCTCCTGGCCACCTCCGCCGGCGTCGAGCTGCAGGCGGGCACCGGCATCGCCGCCCACCGGCGGCGCTTCGAGGGGTGGCACGGCGGCTTCTGGCTGCCCGAGTGCGCGCACGCCCCCTGGCTCGACCCGCTCCTCGCCGACCTCGGGGTGGGGACCGTGTGCGCCGACCTCACGGACGTCCTCGGCCGCGGGGCGCCGGCGCAGCTGCGCCCCGTGCGCGGCCGGCACGGGCCGACGATCGTGCCGATCGACCGCGAGGTCATCGAGCTGGTGTGGAGTGACCGGGGCTACCCGGCGCACGGCACCTACCGCGACTACCACCACCACACGGTCCACCACCACCGGCCCTGGGGGAACGACGGCGCGCCCTACGACCGCGAGGCGGCCCGCAAGCTCGCGGCCGCGCATGCCCGGGACTTCGTGGCTCGGGTGCGCACGCGGCTCGAGGAGGCGAGCGCCGCCCTCGATCGCCCGCCGCTGTGCGTCTGCGCGCTCGATACCGAGCTGCTCGGGCACTGGTGGCACGAGGGCATCGCCTGGCTCGACGCGGTGGTCGACGAGGCGGCGGCGCAGGGCCTGGCGTTGGCGCGGCTCGACGACGCGCTGGGCCGCCGCGAGCCTGCGCCGCTCGACGAGCCGCTCCCGGTCACCACCTGGGGCACGCCGCGCGACCTGTCGACGTGGGACGGGCCGGCCGTGGCCGATTTCGCCTGGCGCGCCCGCGCGGCCGAGCTGCGGGTCTCGGCCGCGGGCGGCGCCGCGGGCGAGCGGGCGCTGCGCGAGCTGCTCGCGCTCCAGTCCTCGGACTGGGCGTTCATGGTCACGCGCCGCCTCGCGGGCGACTACCCGCGCGAGCGCGCGGCGGGCCACGCCGCCGAGCTCGACCGGGCGCTCGCCTCGATAGGCTCCGCCGAGGCCGACCTGCGAAACCTCGCGCCGCAGCTGTCCCGTACCGCGCTGTGACCCGCGTCCTCATCCTCTCCTGGGAGTACCCGCCGCTGATCGAGGGCGGCCTGGCACGCCATGTGCGCAAGCTCGCGGAGCAGCTGGTCGCCGTCGAGGACGTCGAGGTTCACGTCCTCACGCGCGGCGACGAGCGGATGGCCGCCGAGGACGAGCTCGACGGCGTGTTCGTGCACCGCGTGCGCGAGCCCAGGCGCCCGCGGGACCTCGGAGAGTTCGTCACCTGGGTCGAACACATGAACGCGGACATGCTGGCCGCGGGCGTGGAGCTGGGCGACCGCTTCGACTTCGACCTCGTGCACGGCCACGATTGGCTCGTTGCGGTCGCCGGCGACCACCTGGCCAATCGCTTCCGGTGTCCGCTCGTGGTGACGATCCATGCCACCGAGTACGGCCGTCACCAGGGCTGGGTGGACGATCACCCGCAATCGCACATCCACGGCGTCGAGCGCTGGATGGCCAACCGCGCGGACCGTGTGATCACCTGCTCGCACTACATGCGCGGTCATGTGGCCGACGTCTACGGCCTGGAGGAGTCGCGCGTGACCGTGATCCCGAACGGGATCGACCCCCTCGACCTGCAGCCGGTGGACGACCTCGACCGGCTGCGGGCGCAGTTCGCGGCGCCCGACGAGCGCCTCGTGGTCCTCGTGGGCCGGCTCGTGTACGAGAAGGGCTTTCAGCTGGCGCTCGAGGCACTCCCCGGGCTGGTGGAGCGGCTCGGGGACGTGCGCTTCCTCGTGGCGGGCTCCGGGACGCACGAGCAGGAGCTGCGCCGACAGGCCGCCGACCTCGGTCTCGACGCCCACGGCACGTTCCTGGGCTGGATCGGCGATGACGTGCTCCACTCGCTCTACCGCATCGCCGACCTGTGCGTGGTGCCCTCGATCTACGAGCCGTTCGGCCTGGTGGCACTCGAGGCGATGGCCTCGGGCTGTCCGTGCATCGTGGCCGACACGGGCGGCCTGCGTGAGATCGTGCCCGAGGACGAGCGCGTGGGCCTGCGCTTCAACGGCGGCGACGCCGAGCACCTCGCCGTGATGGTCGAGCGGCTGCTCACGGACGATGCCCTGCGCGAGCGGCTCGTCGTCGAGGCGTCCGACCATGTGCTGAGCTTCGACTGGGCCGACGTGGCCCGACAGACCGCGGCGCTCTACGCCGAGCTGGGGCGGGCGCCGGTGTGAGCGTGCGCGCGGCGGCGGTCCTGCTGGTCGCGGCCGCCGCGGCCGGGACGGCGCCGACCGCGCATGCCGCGGACCCGCTCGCGGCGCTGAAGAGCTCCTGCACGCTGCGCCACAGCGCGGACCGGCCCGCCAGCCGGGCGGCCGACTACCGCATCTGCACGGCGCCGGTCGCGAGCTTCGACGGCACACCGCTGGACACCACGGTCACGCTTCCGGCGCGGGTGGCGCCCGGCGCGCGCCTGCCGCTCGTGGTCTTCCTGCACGGGTTCCTCAACACGAAGAAGGAGCAGCTGTCCGAGACGCGCGTGGGCAACGGGGCCGACCGCGGCGGCGAGGTGTACAAGACCTTCCACTGGAACAACGTGTGGTTCGCGTCGCGCGGATACGCGGTGCTCGACTACACGGCGCGCGGCCACGACGGCTCGGGCGGGCAGATCGAGCTGGCCAGCAAGGACTTCGAGGTGCGCGACACGCGGCACCTCACCGGGATGCTGGCCGACGACCCGGCCCTGCACATGGACCCCGGAAAGGTGGCGGTGCTCGGCGGCTCCTACGGCGGTGGCCAGGCCTGGCTGCTGCTGACCACCCGCGACGACCCGCGCCTGCAGTTCGGCGAGTGGCGCAGCCCCCGGGGCCGGCTGGTGCGGTTGGCCGCGATCGTCCCCTCCTACACGTGGACCGATCTCCTGTACTCGCTGGCCCCGAACGGCCACCAGCGCTCCACCGGAGTCGATCCGGCCGCGGCGGCGAGTCCCTTCGGCGTGGGCAAGCTCACGCTCATCGACGGCTTCCTGGCCACGCTGGGCTCGAAGCTCACGCCCCAGATCGCGCAGTGGCTCGCGCGCTTCAACGCCGGTGAGCCCTACGATCCCGGCGATCCGGTGGTCGCCGAGGCCACGCGGGCGCTCACCCGCGACCGCTCGGCCTTCTACCAGGACGACTACTTCGCCGCCCTGCGGGCGGGCCGCCAGCGCGCCGTGCCGGTCCTCGCGGCCCAGGGTTGGACCGACCCGATCTTTCCCGCGATCGAGCCCGTGCGCATGTACCGCCGCCTGCGGGCAGCCCGTCGGGACTACCCGATCGAGCTCTACCTCGGCGACTTCGAGCACCTCACGGCCCTGGCCAAGGTGCCCGACCTTCTCTACGCGCACGTGCTGGGCAACAACCTGCTCGACCGCGCGCTGAAGGGCCGCGGGCTGCGCCCGAAGTACGACGTCCGCGCCGCCGTCACCGATTGCGACCCGAGCCGTATGGGCCACATCGTGCGCGTCCCGAGCTGGGACGCACTCGGGCCGCAGCAGCTGTCCTTCGAGCTGGCCGGGCCCCAGGCAACCGCGTCGCCGCTGACCGATCCGCGCGGTGCCGATGCGGACCCGGTCGCCCGCTCGACCACGCGGGGGCGGGGCTGCATCACGACGTCCAATCGCGTGGCGTCGGGCGTGGCGTCCTGGACGGCCCCCGTGCCCTACGACTTCACCCTCCTCGGCCTCCCGCGGCTCGTGCTCCGTTTCCGCTCCGCGGCATCCGACCTCGAGCTCGACACGCGGCTCTGGGACCTCGCGCCCGACGGGACCGAGACGCTCATCACCCGCGGTGCCTACCGCGCGCTGAGCCCCAACCCGACGGGAGAGGTGGCCGACCAGGAGCTGTTCGGTAACGCCTGGCGGCTCCGCACCGGCCATAGCCTCAGGCTGGAGGTCACCCAGGTCGACGCGGGTTACCTGCGTCCCGATAACGTCGCCTCGGCGGCGGTCATCGACGGCGCGCGCCTCGAGCTGCCCGGGCGGGAGGGGTAGTAGGCTCGGCGCAGCGACCGAGGAGACACCATGCCGCAGACCGAGGCTCCCGCACCCGCCGTTGACGCCGCCTTCGTGCAGGACTTCTTCCCACGCTGGCTCGACGCCTGGAACTCGCACGACGCCGACCGGCTCCTGGCCCTGATGACCGAGGACATCACCTACGACGATTCCGCCTGGCCGAAGACGATGCATGGGCACGCCGACGTACGCGAATTCCTTCGACACGCGTGGACCGGCTGCCCGGACATGCGCTTCGAGGTCAAGGACGGGCCCTTCCTGCATCCGACCAAACCCTCGGCGACGTCGACCTGGACGGGCTTTGCCACCCACACCGGACGGATCGACCCCCCGGGCATCGCGCCGACCGGGAAGCACGTGACCTTCGAGGGGTTAGATCTGCACGAGTACCGCGACGGCAGGGTCTCGCGGCTCTGGATCTGCTTCGACATGGCCGCCATCGCACGCGATCTGGGGGTGCTACCGCCCGTTGGGAGCCGGGCGGAGCAGCTGACGGTCGGCCTGGCGAACCTGCAGACCCGGCTGCGCCGCTAGGGGCCTCGGTCGTGGACCCAGCGGACGGCGGCCCGTCCCGCCTCGCGGATCGAGTGCCTTCGGATCCCCCGGTCGTCGACCCGGCCGGACGGTCGCTCGCACCCGAGGTCGAGGGCGTCGTGGTCGAGCGCCTGACGCCGCGGGTCGACCATCGAGGCACGCTCACCGAGGTGATCGACTTCGACCGGCCGTTCTGGTCGGAGCCGGTGGTCTACTCCTACCTCTTCACGATTCGTCCCGGGCGGATCAAGGGCTGGGGGATGCACGAACACCAGGCCGACCGTTACTTCGTCGTCACCGGCGACGTGCGCGTCGTCCTCTACGACGATCGCGCCGGTTCGCGCACCCGTGGCAACTTCTGGCAGGCGTTCTTCACCGACGAGTCGCGCGGGCTCGTCCACATCCCGCCAGGTGTGTGGCACGCCGATCAGAACTGGGGCGAGCGCGACGCGATGGTCGTCAACTTTCCCACCCGGGTGTTCGATCGCGCCAACCCCGACAAGCGCCGGATCGATCCCCTTTCCGGCGAGATCCCGTTCGATTGGGATTTGCCGAACGGCTGATCAGGGGCGGCGCGGCCACCGGGCGTGGCGCAGGGCCGGCGGGATCCGCTCCCGCAGGCGCCACCACCGGCTCGAGTAGATCGCGTGGAGCTCACCCTCGGCCCGGTCGGCGAGCACCTCGAGCTTGGCGATGTAGGCCGTGTGCACCTCCGACGCCCGCTCCAGCGCCGCGCGCTCGCGCTCGGTGAGATCGCGGGGCGAGGGACGCCCGACGCCCGAGCCCGTCTGCGGCTTCCAGGTGCGACGCACCCGTTCGGCGGCCGCCTCGGCGCGCGCACACGCCGGCGCCTCCGCCGCCGCCGGCCCCGCCGGACAGGCCACGCGCTCATCCAGCGCGGCGCGCCACTTCTCGCGCACCTGCGCCTTGTTCCGCAGCCCGACAAACCCACGGAACCGGTCCGAGCTGCTGGACCCGCGCACATGACGGACGCGCGCATCCAGCGCGCACAGCACGGACCGTCCAGCCGCCCAGACGGCGAGGCCGAGGTCGACGTCCACGTGATAGGCGGGGAAGAGGCGCTCGTCCATCCCTCCGACCGCGTCCCAGGTCTCGGCCCGTACCAGCAGCGACGAGCTCGAGCAGTAGTCAGCCGCGCTGACCCCGTGCTCCGGAGTCGCAGGATCCCGCAGCAGCCACGAACTCCCGTCGCGGAACACCACGGCCCCCGCTGTCTGCAGTCGGCCGTCCGGGTCCAGCACGCGACTGCCGATGGCTCCCGCCTCCGGGCGGGCGTCGGCGACGGCCACGAGGGCCCCGAGCCAGCCCGGCTCGAACACCGTGTCGTCGTGCACGAAGATGAGCAGCTCGCCGCGCGCGAGGTCCCGACCGAGGTTGTCGCCGCCGGCCACGCCCAGGTTGACCGCCGACTCCGCGACGCGCGCGCCGTCGACTCCGGTGCGCACCAGGTCGGTGGTTTCGTCGGAGGCCCCGTTGAGTACGACGACCGTCTCGCACGGCGGCCCGCCGAGCGTGGCGGCCGTCAACGAGCGCAGGCAGCCCGCCAGCAGTTCGGGCTGACGCGTCGTGGGCACGACGATCGACACCCGGGGCTCGTCGCTGCCCGGGACGGCGATCCGGCCCTGGGGCGTCACTGGAACCGGAGCGTTCGCGGCGCCTCGCGCATGCGGATCACCCGCGCGGGGATGCCGGCCACCACGGCGTTGTCGGGCACGTCCTTCGTCACCACGGAGCTCGTGCCGAGCACGCAGTTGTCGCCGACCGTGACGCCCCTCAGCACGCACACCCCGTAGCCGATCCAGCAGTTGTTGCCCACGTTGACGTCGCGCTTGTAGATCCCTTGCAGGCGGATGGGCCGCTCGACATCCACGACGCCGTGGTCGAAGTCGATCAGCATCACACGATCGGCGACCACGCACTCGCGCCCGATCGCCACGTGCTGGAAGGCCGAGATCGTGCACTCCTGGCCCATCACGGTCTTGGCCCCGATGCGCACCTCGCCCTCGTGCACGCGGATCTTGCAGCCGTGCCCGACCCACGACCAGCGGCCGAGAACCAGCCGCGCACCGGGCTTGATCTCGAGCGTCACGCCGGGCCCCACGAAGCACATTCCGTCGGTGACCAGCCGGCGGCCGAACCGCAGCTTCAGCCAGCCCAACCGCAGGATGAGCCGCGCGTATTTGGGGTTGAGCATGCCGTGGGCGCGCAGGAAGCGCAGCAGCGCGAGCGGCCCGCCGTGGCGCGGCGGCGGATCGCCGCGCACGGCGGCGGGAACCGCGTCGATCTCCGGCGGCGAGGCGGCAACGGGGTCCATGCCGGGAAGGCTAGTGCCCCACTGGTGCGATGATGCCCCGCCGATGGCGGCCGACCCGGATCTTGCGAAACGCCTGGTGGAGGGCGACAAGCGTGCGCTGGCGCGCGGGATCTCCCTCGTCGAGGACGACGACCCGGCGGGCTGGGACCTCGTGCGCGAGGTGTACCCGCGTACCGGGCAGGCCTCCGTGGTCGGCTTCACCGGGCCGCCCGGCGTCGGCAAGTCCACGCTGATCGGTGCGCTCACCAAGGCTCAGCGCGAGGCCGGGCGCGACGTCGCCGTCCTGTCGGTCGACCCCTCCTCGCCCTTCACCCAGGGGGCGCTGCTGGGCGACCGCATCCGCCTGTCGGAGCACTTCCTCGACCCGGGCGTGTTCATCCGCTCGATGGCCAACCGCGGCGCCCTGGGCGGGCTCTCCGAGGCGGCGCTGCAGGCGGCCCTGCTGATGGACGCCGCCGGCAAGGACGACGTGTTCGTCGAGACCGTCGGTGTCGGCCAGGCCGAGGTCGACATCATCGATCACGCCGACACGATCGTGCTCGTGCTCCAGCCGGGCTCGGGCGACTCGATCCAGGCGCTGAAGGCCGGGGTGATGGAGATCCCCGACGTGATCGTCGTCAACAAGGCTGACCACCCGCTGACCGACACCATGCTCCGCGAGATCCGCGGCGTGCTCGGGCTCGGGCCGAAGCTCGACTGGGACATCCCCGTCCTGACCGCCGAGGCCGCGCACGGCAAGGGCGTGGACGACCTCGTGGAGGCGCTGCGGGCGCACCGCGAGCACATCGAGCGCGAGGGCACGCTGTCGGAGCGCCGCCGGCGCAATCTCATGAACGAGGTGCTGGCGCTCGCGACCGCGCGCATGCGCCGGCGCCTGGAGGCGGCGGTGCGCGAGGACGCCGACGTGCAGCACCTGCTCGACGAGGTCGTGGCGCGCCGGCTCGACCCGGCCAGCGCCGCGGGCTCGATCCTCGAGCGCGACGACGCCAACGGAGCCGCGCCCTGACGGCCGCCGGACTCGAGTCCGGGCTCGCGGCGCAGGCCGACGCGTTGCGCCGCCGCGTGGAGGCGGGCGACGAGCTTCTGGGCTGGAAGGTGGGGCTCAACGCGGCGCCCGTCCAGGCCGCGCTCGGGCTCGACGGCGTCGTGGTCGGCTTCCTCACCACGGCGACGGCGCTCGAGAGCGGGGTCGCGCACTCGCTGGCCGGTGCGTCCAACCCCGGTATCGAGCCCGAGCTGGCCCTCCGCTTCGGCGCCGACGTCCCGTCCGATCCGTCGCCCGAGCAGGTCGCCGAGGGTATCGACGCCATCGCGCCCGCGCTCGAGCTGGTCGACCTCGACCGGCCGCTCGACGACCTGCACGCGATTCTCGCGGGCAACGTGTTTCACCGCGGGGTGCTGCTCGGAGATTTCGACGCCGCGCGGGTGGGCGGCGACCTCGACGGCCTGGCGGTGGCGGTGCGGCGCAGTGGAGGGGAGGCCGGCTCGGTGTCGGCCGCCGAGTCCTACGGCGACCTGGCCGAGACGGTGCGGATGGTGTCACGCCGACTCGCGCTGATGGGGGAATCGCTCCGCTCCGGGCAGTTCGTGATCGCCGGCTCGCTCACCCCGATCGTTCCGGTCGCGGCCGGCGACGAGGTGCGTGCGGACTTCGGCCCGCTCGGCACGCTCGCCATGGAGTTCACGGACTGAGCGGAGCCGCGGCGTGCTGCCGGCGGACCTGCAGCAGCTCGCGCACCACGAGCGCCGCGACGGCCAGGGCCACGGCCCAGCCGACGACGGCCGCCCAAGCGGAGCCGGTGCCGAAGCGGGGGAACAGCACGTCGAGCGGGCCCCAGGGAATTTCGCGCGGCGGGTGCGCCCAGGTGCCGTGTCCCGTACGGAGGGCGATGAACATCCACGCCCCGGCGGCCACCGTGAGGGCGCACAGCGCGCCCCCCACCCGCGGGGCGTGGCGCAGGCCCCAGGCGGCCAGCGCGGCCGCCGCGGGCAGTGCCGCCACCAGGTGACGGCCGGGAAACCACTCGCCGGAGATCGAGGGGGCGGCCACCACCGCGACGAGGGCGATCGTGCCGACCAGCAGCACCAGCAGTGTGGCGGTCACCTCGACGTCGCGCTGCTCGGGCACGGCGCGCGCAACCCGGTCGCGGCGTGAGCGCCACAGCAGCCACACGGCGAAGAAGGCGAGGGCGAAGGCGGGTGCCCAGCGCAGGAGCCCGACGCCGCGGTCGAGCCACAGCGAGACGAGCCGTGGCAGCCGGTCGAGCACGTCAGCGCTGCTGAGCGCCTCCGCGGTCGGCTTCCCCGCCGGGCCGACGGCGTAGGGGGTCAGCCCCTCGTACAGGCGGCCGTTGACCGTCACGTAGGCCACGAGCGACGCGAAGAGCACCTCGGCCGCGACGAGCCCGTGCGTGCCGCGGCCGCGGCGGGCCGCCCACCGCCAGGCGGCGAACAGCACCACGACCGCCGGGACGAGGTACTTCACCCCGAGCCAGGGCACCGGAGCGAGCACGATGCCGAGGACGACGGCGGTGCGCAGGCGCGGGCGGTCGCGGTAGCGCAACGCGAGGAGCGCCGCCCCCGCGAGTGCGGCGGCGGCGGGCACGTCCGGGTAGATCTCGGTCGCGGCGCCGAGCGCGGGCGGCGACAGCGCACACACAAGCGGCGCCGCGGTCGCCCACGGCTCCGGCACGAGGCGGTGGGCGAGCGCGGCGGCGAACACGAACGCGAGCGCGGCCAGCGCTGCGATCAGAAGCTCGGCGGCGGTGCTGCCGCCCAACGCGTAGGCGGGCGCGAGCAGGACCGAGACGCCCGCGGGCTGGGGCTCGACGAGCCGGCCCGCGATCACCCGGCCGTTCGTACGGAGGGTCCCCGAATAGAAGCTCCGGTACTCGCGCCGCGCGTACTCGTCGCGCAGGTCGACGTCGCCGTCGGAGGCGATCGAGCGCGCCATCAGCAGGTAGCGGGGCTCGTCGCCCGCGTAGCGGTGGTGGTCGGCGGAGTGGATCCCCAGCGTGGCGGCGTAGACCCCGAACAGGGCCAGCCACATGAGCCCCGCCCGGCGCCGACTCACAGCGTCAGGCGCCCAGGGCGCGCGCGATCACCATCTGCTGCACCTCGTCGGTGCCCTCGCCGATGGTGAGGATCTTGGCGTCGCGGTAGAAGCGGCACACCGGGTACTCCTCGATGTAGCCGTAGCCGCCGTGGATCTGCACGGCCTCCTCGGTGGCGCGCACGGCCAGGCGTCCGGTCTTGAGCTTGGCCTGGGCGGCGGTGAGCGTGAAGTTGGCGCCGGCGTCCTTCAGCCGCGCGGCCTTGTAGGTGAGCAGGCGTGCGGCCTCGATCTCGGTGGACATGTCGGCGAGCTTGGACTGGATCGCCTGGAACTTGGAGATCGGCTGG
>JAWVFS010000160.1:0-2580 GCA_033855795.1 Solirubrobacteraceae bacterium
CTGGTCGATGCCGCCGACCGGCGCGTCGGCGGGTACTCCGGCGGGATGAAGCGACGGCTGGACCTCGCGCTGGCGCTGGTTCACGGCCCCCGAGTCCTGTTCCTCGACGAGCCGACGACCGGACTCGATCCGCAGAGCCGCACCGCTCTCTGGGAGGAGGTCGCCCGTCTCGTCAAGGAGGACGGCATGACGGTCTTCCTCACGACCCAGTACCTCGAGGAGGCCGACGTCCTCGCCGACCGGGTCGGGATCATCGACCACGGGGAGCTCGTCGCCGAGGACACACCGACCGCGCTGAAGGCGGAGATCGGACGCCCGACCGTCGAGGTGGTACCGCTGGACAGCGCCGACTTCGCCGCCATCGGCGGAGTGTTCGAGCGCTTTGGCACGCTGGAGAGCGCCACCAACCGGGGCGTCGCCGTGCGCCTGCGCCCCGGCGTGGACGATCTGGCCGAGATCATCCGTGCGCTGGACACCGAGGGCCTGCGCGTGACGAACCTGGAGCTGCACGCTCCGACGCTCGACGACGTCTTCCTGGCGAAGACCGGGCGCTCGCTCCAGGGCGCCTCGGAGGCGGCCACGGACGACGCGGAAGACGCGCTCGGAGCACCCGGCGTGGACGCCGTGCCGGGGCCCGTTCCGGGCGCATGAGTCCCTCGCTCCGGGTCCAGGTCGGAAAGCTCGCCCGGCGCTCCATCTCCGACGTGTTCCGACAGCCGGTGCTCCTCGTGCCGAACCTCGTCTTTCCGCTGTTCATCCTCGCGGTCCTGTCGGCCAACGGCGACCAGATCACCTCCGTGAAGGGATTCCCGACGCATTCCTACGTGTCGTTCGTGCTCGGGGCGACATTCATCCAGGGCGCCGCCAGCGCCACGGCGGTGGCGGGGAACGCCCTCGGAAGCGACATCGAGACGGGCTTCCTGAGCCGCCTGGCCCTGACCAAGTCGCGCACGCCGGCGCTGATCGCGGCCCCGCTCGCCGCGGTCGCGGCCCTCGGCCTCATACAGGCGGCGATCTACCTGCTGGTCGGGTTCGCCAGCGGCGCCAGCGTGAAGGCCGGCGTCGGCGGCACCGTGGTCCTCATGGCGTTCGTGCTCCTGACGATCCTCGCCTTCGGATCCATCGGCCTGTTCGCAGCCGTACGAACCGGATCGGCACAGCAGGTTCAGGGGCTGTTCGCGGTGGCGCTGGCCCTGCTGTTCATGTCGTCGATGGTCATGCCCCGCAACCTCATCGAGCAGGATTGGTTCAAGACCATCGCCACCTACAACCCGATGTCGTACCTGGTCGAGGCCCCGCGCAGCCTGCTGATCAGCGGCTGGGACGCACAGGCGCTCGCGCTCGGCTGCGGCGTCGCAATCGTCGCCACCGTCGTTCCTCTGGCCGTCACGATCAGGACCCTGCGGAAGAGGACCCTGACCGTATGACGGTCGCGCGCTCGCTGTCGGTCGCGCAGGGAGTGGCGCGTCAGGGCACGCGAAAGCTCGTGAAGAACCCGGTCAAGGCGGTACCGCCGATGCTGGTGCCGCTGTTCTTCTTCATCGCCTTCACGGGTGCGCTGTCGGCCGTGGGCGGCACGAAGGGCTTCGGCTACTACAACTACACCGCGTTCGAGTTCGTCCTGGTGCTCTACATGGGCTCGATGTTCGCCGGCATCTTCACGGCCTTCGACATCGCCCTCGACTACCAGAGCGGCCTGGGGAACCGGATGATGCTGGCGGCGCCGCGGCGGCTGGCCATCATCAGCGGCTACGTGATCGTCGCGCTCGGCCGCGCCGCACTGGTGATCGTCGTCTTCTGGCTGATCGCGCTCGTCACCGGCATGCCCGTCCACGGAGACCCGCTCGAGATCGCGGGGCTCGTCGCGCTCGCCCTGCTGCTGAACGTCGCGACGACCCTCTACGGCGCCGGCATCGCGCTCCGCTTCCAAACGACCGCGTCCGGTGTGCTGATCCTCATCCCGGCCTTCATGGTGCTCTTCCTGTCCCCGGTCTTCATCCCGCGCGAGCGGCTCAGCGGATGGCTGCACACGGCGGCCAGCGTCAATCCACTGACTCCGCTGCTCGAGTCGGGGCGCGGCTTCCTGGCCGGCAGCCCGGTGAGCACCGGGCTGGCCTTCGCGGCCGCCGCCGGCCTCGTGATCGCCTTCTCGATCTGGGCCGCTCGGGGCATGCGGAGCGCCGAAGCCGGTCCGCACTAGCCAACGACTAGCTCGCAGCCACGGCCTCCGGCTCCTGCCAGGTGAAGTGCTCGAGGAAGTCGGTGTTCACGTCGCCGGCGCGGAACCGCTCGTCGGCGAACACCGCCTCGTGGAACGGAATGGTCGTCTTGACCCCCCGGCCCTCGATCTGGAACTCGGACAGCGCCCGGCGCATCCGCTCGATCGCAGCCGGCCGGTCCGGCGCCCACACGATGAGCTTGGCGATCAGCGAGTCGTAGTAGGGGGAGATCGTCCAACCGGGAAAGCAGTGTGAGTCGACGCGGGTCCCCGGCCCGCCCGGCGGTACATAGGTCTCGAGGCGACCGGCGGCGGGCGCGAAGTCCTTGGAGGGGTCCTCCGCGTTGATGCGGCACTCGATC
>JAWVFS010000161.1:0-8173 GCA_033855795.1 Solirubrobacteraceae bacterium
GATGGCGGCGACGCGCGCCGTCGAAGACCCGAGGGTGTCGCCGCCCACCTCGGCGAAGCCCGCCGCGGCCTCGCGCCACACGCGTGCCGGCGCGCCCTCGTAGCCCGAGGGACCGGGGGCCGTGAGCAGGGCGTGGAGCAGGTCGGGGAGCGGCACGGGCCGGAGAAGACTAGGTGAGTCGCCCGGGCCGGGCGTTTCGGCGTGACCGGGGACTGGCGCGCGGACGTTCGGGTCGGATAGGGTCGCCGCCATGGAAACCGAGCGCCTCAAGTCGATCAAGCTGTTCGAGCCGATTCCCGACGACGAGCTGGCGGCGATCGCGCCGTTCGCCGAGGAGCGCGAGGTCGCGGCCGGGACCCCGCTCGTCAAGGAGGGCCAGTTCTCCTACGAATTCATGGCGATCGAGGAGGGCACGGCCGAGGTCACGCGCGGCGGCGAGCACCTCGCCGACCTCGGCCCGGGCGACTTCTTCGGCGAGATCGGCCTGCTCGAGCGCGCCCTGCGCAACGCCACCGTCACTGCGACGTCGGACATGCGCCTGATCACGCTGACGGGCTGGGACATGAAGCGCATGGAGAAGGCGATTCCCGAGGCCGTGGAGGAGGTCCGCCGCGTGATCGAGGAGCGGCGCCCCGCAGCCAGCTGAGTCGCCGCTTCGCGCTGACGCCATTCACGCGCGGAGGAAGTACGGCTTCCGCGTAGAATCCGCCCCACCGTGTCGTTCACCGACCCCTCCGCTCGCGCCGCCGACGCCGCCCTGGGCCGTGGCGAGGCCGTCGAACGTGTCGACAGCCGCGCCGTGTTCGGTCAGGTCATGGGCCTGGTCGCCGTCACCGTTGCGTTCACCGCGGCGGGCGCCTACATCGGGCGCGACCTCGCGGGGGGCATCGGCATCGCGTTCTTCATCGGCGCGATCGTTTGCGTGATCGGGCTGAACGTGGCCGCGAAGCGTTCCGAGCCGCTGGCCATCGTGCTCCTGTTCGGCCTCGGGCTCCTGCTCGGCCTCGCGGTCGGGCCGGTGCTCAACTACTACGCCAAGTCCGACCCCGGTGTCCTCTGGCAGTCCGCCGGCGCGACCGCGGCGTTCGTGGGCGGCCTCGGCGCATACGGGTACGCGACGCGCCGCGACTTCTCCAACTGGGCCCGCGCGCTGTTCTGGCTCCTGCTGGCGCTGATCGGCTTCGGGATCGTCCTCATCTTCGTGAACATCCCGGGCGGCAACCTGATCTACGCCGTCCTCGGCCTCGTGCTCTTCGGCGCCTACACGATCTTCGACTTCAACCGGCTGCGCCGCGCGAACATGGATGCGTCGATCCCGATCGCGGCCGGGATCTTCCTCGACATCTTCAACATCTTCCTGTTCTTCCTGCAGATCTTCGGCGGAACCAGCCGCTAGCGCAGCCGAAGGAGGAGTACGACGTGATCACCGCCGGCTCGGTCTCCGACGACGACGCCAGGAAGACCTATCCGGACGGCTGGGAGGCGCCGCGGCCCTACATCCGGATCGTGCCGCAGCCGCGCTGACCGGCCAGGCCCTGCTCGCCGCTCACCGCACGAGCACGCCCAGTGTCGCCCCCGGCACGCTGTAGGAACCGTCCTGGTTGCGGTACGGCGCGAGGTTCTCTGTGGTCTCCGCGCGCGTCGCCTGCCGCTCGTCGTCGGGCAGTGCGTGGAGGATGCGCGCGAGCGGCCCCGTGAGGCGCAGGAGCGTGTCCCAGAGGTCGTCGAAGTCCGCGTAGCGGAACTCGACCGTGATCTCCTCCAGCTCGGGCTCGCCGAAGCCGGCGCCGCCGACCAGTTCCCGGATTCGGCCCGGGTCGCCCAAAGCGAAGATCCCGGGCGCCCCGGGCTCGGGCGCAGGCATGTGGCCGCGCTGGACGAGCGTCATCGCGGGCATCGCCGCCCACGGGTTGCGGTCGGGGCTCATCCAGACGGCGAAGGCCAGCGGGCCACCGTCGCGCAGTACTCGCCTCGTCTGGCCGAGGGCGGCGGCCGGGTCGGCCATGAGCATGTAACCCCAGCGGCAGACCACGCCGTCCACGCTGTCGTCGTCGAGGTCCATGCGCTCGGCGTCGAGGACGCGGTACTCGACGTTGGTCAGGCCGCGGGCCTCGCCCTGCCGGCGGGCGACGTCGACCATCTCCGGGGCGAAGTCAGTCGAGATCACGTGACCCTCGTCGCCCACGCGCTCCGCGATGTGCAGGCCCAGATCGCCCGTCCCGGCGGCGATGTCGAGGATGGTCTGGCCGGGCTGGGGGTCCGCCCTGTCCGCCAACCATTCGTTCACCCGGCCGGTGATGTCCATCATCCACTCTCGCCGGTCCTCCCAGCCCTGGGCCATCTGTCCCCAGTTCTTCCGGCTCTGCTCCCGATAGGCATCGAGGTCGATCGGCACGCTCCGCCTCCTGTTTGGTCGTCTAGGCCGCCAGCAGCTGCCGCAGCACGAACTGCAGGATGCCACCGTGCCGGAAGTACTCGACCTCCTTGGGGGTGTCGATCCGCACGCGGCAGGTGAACTCCTCGTCGTCCGCCTTCACCGTGACCTCGCGGGCCTCACCGCCCTCGATCCCATCGATCGAGAACGCCTCCTTCCCCGTGAGGCCGAGCGACTCGACCGATTCGCCCTCGGCGAACTGCAGCGGCAGCACGCCCATCCCGACGAGGTTGGACCGGTGGATCCGCTCGAAGGACTCCGCGATCACGGCGCGCACGCCGAGCAGCTTCGTGCCCTTCGCCGCCCAGTCGCGCGAGGAGCCCGAGCCGTACTCCTTGCCGGCGAGCACGACCAGCGGCGTGTCCGCCTCGGCGTAGCGCATCGCGGCGTCATAGATCGGCATCTCCTCGCCGCTGTCGAGGTGGATCGTCACGCCGCCCTCGGTCCCGGGCGCGAGCTGGTTGCGCAGCCGGATGTTGGCGAAGGTGCCGCGCATCATCACCTCGTGGTTGCCGCGCCGTGAGCCGTAGGAGTTGAAGTCCTTGGGCTTCACGCCGTGCTCGACGAGGTAGCGGCCGGCCGGCGAGTCCTTCTTGATGGCACCGGCGGGGGAGATGTGGTCGGTCGTGACGCTGTCGCCGAGCAGCGCCAGCACGCGCGCGCCGTCGACGTCCGCGACGGGCTGCGGCTCGCGGTCCATGTCGACGAAGTAGGGCGGGTTGCGCACGTAGGTGGACTCGTCGCTCCAGGCGAAGCGGTCGCCCGTCGGCACCTCGAGGGAGTTCCAGCGCTCGTCGCCGTCGAACACCTCGCCGTAGGACTTGCGGAACATGTCCGACTGCACGGCCTCCCCGATCAGCTGGTGCACCTCCTGCTCAGAGGGCCAGATGTCGCGCAGGTAGACCGGCTGGCCGTCGGAGCCGACGCCCAGCGGATCCTCGTAGAGATCGACGTCCATCGTGCCGGCCAGTGCGTAGGCGACGCACAGCGGCGGCGAGGCGAGGTAGTTCATCTTCACGTCCTGGTTGATGCGCCCCTCGAAGTTGCGGTTGCCCGACAGGACCGACACCACGGCGAGATTGCCGTCCTCGACGGCGGCGGAGATCTCCGGCGGCAGCGGTCCCGAGTTGCCGATGCACGTGGTGCACCCGTAGCCGACGAGGTTGAAACCGAGGGCCTCGAGGTACTCGGTCAGCCCGGCGCGGTCGAGGTACTCCGTCACAACCTTCGATCCCGGGGCGAGGGAGGTCTTCACCCACGGCTGGACGCCCAGCCCGCGCTGGACCGCGTTGCGGGCCAGCACTCCGGCGCCGAGCATGACCGACGGGTTCGAGGTGTTCGTGCAGCTCGTGATCGCCGCGATCACCACGTGCCCGTGGTCCAGCTCGAACTCGGTGCCGTCCTCGGCCTTCACGTGGACGTGGGTGGGGGAGCGCTCGGCCATGACGGTGGCCACGTCGATCTGGGCGGCCGCCGCCTCGGCGCCGCCGTCGCCGTGGCCGTTGAAGCCGTTGGCCGGCGGGTCCGAGGCCGGGAAGGTCTCGTCGATCGCCTCGTCGTGGGCGTCGGTGACCGAGCCCGGGTCATCGTCCTCCACGAACAGCTCGAGCGCCTCGCGGAAGCTCTGCTTCGCGTCGGTCAGCGACACGCGGTCCTGCGGCCGGCGCGGCCCGGCCAGGCTGGGGACGACGTCGCCGAGGTCCAGCTTGAGCGACTCGGAGTAGGTCACCTGCTCGGAGCGCTCGTCGTGGAACAGGCCCTGCTCGCGCGCATAGGCCTCCACCAGCTCGATCTGCTCGGGCGTCCGGCCAGTGAACTCGAGGTAGCGGAGCGTTTCCTCGTCGATCGGGAAGATCGCGCAGGTCGAGCCGAACTCCGGCGACATGTTTCCGATCGTCGCGCGATCGGCCAGCGGGAGGTTGGGGAGCCCCGGGCCGTGGAACTCGACGAACTTGCCGACCACCCCGTGCTGGCGCAGCATCTGCGTGACGGTCAGGACCAGGTCGGTTGCCGTGGCGCCCTCGGGCAGCTCGCCGTCGAGCTCGAAGCCCACGACCTGCGGGATCAGCATCGACATGGGCTGGCCGAGCATGGCGGCCTCCGCCTCGATCCCGCCGACGCCCCAGCCGAGCACGCCGAGGCCGTTGATCATCGTGGTGTGGGAATCGGTGCCCACCAGCGTGTCCGGGTACGCGCGCCCGCTTGCGTCGTCCACGAACACCACCCGACCGAGGTACTCGAGGTTGACCTGGTGCACGATGCCGGTGTCCGGGGGGACGACCTTGAAGCCCTCGAACGCGCCCTGGCCCCAGCGCAAAAACGCGTAGCGCTCCTGGTTGCGCTCGAACTCGAGCTCCGCGTTGCGCTGGAAGGCGTCGCGGGTCCCGAACACGTCGACCTGCACGGAGTGGTCGATCACGAGCTCCGCCGGCACCAGGGGATTGATCTTCTCCGGGTCGCCGTCCATCTCCGCCATGGCGTCACGCATGGCGGCCAGGTCCACCACCGCGGGTACCCCCGTGAAGTCCTGCATCAGCACGCGCGCGGGCGTGAAGGCGATCTCGCGGCTCGGCTCGGCCGTGTGGTCCCAGGAGGCGAGCGCCTCGATGTCGTCGGCGCTGACGGCGACGCCGTCCTCGTTGCGCAGCAGGTTCTCGAGCAGCACCTTCAGCGAGAACGGCAGACGGGCGACGTCGAACTTCGATTGCAGCGCATCGAGGCGATAGATCTCCACGTCGCGGCCGCCGGCCGTGAGCGTGGCGCGGGCGTCGAAGGAGTTCTCGGACATGGTCAGGGCTCCTCGGGTGCAGTTCGCGTGATCAAGGCTGGTGTACCCATCCTTCCATGCCGCCGACGCGTACGGTCGGCGCCGACCCGCGGAAGCGTGAGGGCGAGCGCCAGCGCGGGCAGCGGCGCGAGCATGACGATCTCCAGCGCCGTGTGCAGTCCCCACTGGTCGGCGACGGCGCCGAGGGCGGAGGCCGCAATCCCACCGACCCCGATGGACAGCCCGAGCGTGACACCGGACGCGACCCCCACGCGCCCGGGCAGGAACCGCTGGCCCATCACGACCGTGACGCTGAACGTGGCGATCGTAAGGCCTCCGATCGCGGCGAGCACGACCATCCCGGGGCCCGGCCCGACGGCGAGGAAGAGCGCGATCAGCGGGGTGAGTGCGGCCAGGGAACCGACGAAGATCGGTCGCGTGCCGATGCGGTCGGCCAATCGCCCGCCGATCAGGGTGCCGACGGCGCCCGCGACGAGCATTGCGGTCAGGGCCAGGTTCCCGGTGGCCTTCGACGTGTGCAGCGTGCCGACGTAGTAGAGCGGGATGAACGTGAGCAGTCCGAAATACACGACCGAGCGTACGGAGACGGCCAGCCCGAGTCGCGTGAACGCCCCCCACTGGTTGCGCGCGCCGGGATGGTGCGATCCCCGCGCGCCGGCAGGTCGGAAGCCGCGCAGGCGGGGGAGCTCGCGCGTGAACAGGAACGCGGCGAGCGCGAGCGGGAGCAGCAGGCCCGCGGTCCCGGGCGGGCCGGCGAGGAGCAGCAGCGGAGTGACGAGGAGCGGCCCGAGTGCGAAGCCGGCGTTGCCGCCGACGGAGAAGAGGCTCATACCGGTCGCGTGACGCCGCCCGGACACGTAGTTCGCGTAGCGCGAGGCCTCGGGATGGTAGGCGGCCACGCCCAGCCCCGAGAGCGTGATCGCCGCGAATGTCAGCCCGTACGGGTGCACGAGGCCGGCGACGGCCAGGCCGACTCCGGCGAGCAGGAGCCCGGCCGGCATGAGCCATGGCATGGAGTGGCGGTCGGACGCCAGCCCGAACAGGGGCTGGACGATCGACGAGGCGACGGTGGCCGCGAGCACGAGCGCCGAGGCGGCGCCGTACGAGTAGCCGCGCTGGGCGACGAGGAAGGGGAGCAGCGCCGGCACGGCGCCCTGGCACATGTCGACGCACGTATGCCCGGCGGAGAGAACGCCGATGCCACGACGGTCGATACCTGACGGAACCACGCCTCCAGTGTGGGCGATGTCTGGCCATATGACAAAGACGTTGTTCGTCTTGGATTGATAGCCAGATAGAATCAATCGTATGGAACTACGCCAGCTCCGTTACTGCGTCGCGGTAGCCGACCACCTGCATTTCACGCGGGCGGCGGAGGCACTTCACGTCGCTCAACCGGCGCTCTCCCAGCAGATCCGGCGGCTCGAGGCGGAGCTGGGGCTTGACCTCTTCGCCCGCACGAGCCGCTCCGTGGCGCTGACCGAGGCCGGCGAGGCGGTGGTGGCTCGCGCGCGGCGGATCCTCGCCGAGGCCGACGCGATCGCCGAGGACGTCGACGCGCTGCGGGGCATGCAGCGGGGGCGGGTCGTGGTCGGTTCCATGCAGTCGCTCGGCCCGTTCGACCTCCCGGGCCTGCTCGCCGACTTCCACGACCAGCATCCGGGGGTCGACGTGATGCTGCGCGAGGACACGACCCAGCAGATGCTGGCGATGGTCGCGGCCGACGAGTTGGACCTGGCCGTGGCGACGATCGACGAGTCCCCGCCCGACGGCCTCGAGACCCGCGCCCTCTACGAGGAGGACCTCGTCCTCGCCGTGGCGAGCGACCATCCGCTGGCCGGCCGGCGGCGGATCCGACCCACGTCGCTGCCCCCGGGGCCGTTCATCCTGTTCCGCGAGGGGTCCGGGCTGCGGGCGGCCACGGAGGCCATCCTCGACACGGCGGGCATCGAGCCGCAGGTCCGGTTCGAGACCAACGAGCTCTCACGCGTGCGCGCCTTGGCCTCGCGCGGGCTGGGTGTGGCGATCATGCCGCGATCCGACACCGAGGGACCCGGCCCGCCGGTCGCGGCCATCGGCATCGGCCCGCCGACGCTGCGCCGCGCGGTCGGGCTCGTGTGGCGCGAGGACCGCCGGCGCGCCCCGGCGGCCGAGGCCTTCCTCGCGTTCGCGCTGGAGTGGACCGCGCGCTAGTCGATCAGCTTGCTCGCCATCGCGCGGATCGCCAGGCGCCACATCACCAGCGCGAATACGAGCAGGATCCCGAGATGGGCGAGGTCGTCGGTCCCGAAGCCGAAGCTGGCGTGCCGCACCAGCTCGACGCAGCTGTAGAGCGGGTTGAACCAGGCGGCGACCCGGGCCCACTCCGGTAGCCGATCGATCGGGAAGAACGACCCCGCCAGTAGGAACAGCGGCGAGAGGACGGCGCAGTTGACGTAGGAGAACGCGTCGATCGACTCGACCATGCCGGAGAGCATCACTCCGAAGGCCGCGAAGCCGAACCCCGTGATCACGCCGATCACCGGTACCAGCAGCATGCCCCACGCGGGGTCGAGGCCGAAGATGATCGCTACGAGCAGCGGGGCCACGCCGTAGAGGCCGGCCTTCAGCGAGATCGCCGAGACCTCCGCGGTCACCAGCTCCTCGACGTCCACCGGCGCCGCGAGGAGTGCGTCGTAGGTGCGCTGGAACTTCCTCCGCACGAAGCCGCCGAACATTCCGGGGAAGGCGCTCGAGAAGAGCACCGCGGTGGCCACGGTGCCGGTTCCGACGAACTGGACGTAGCTGAGTCCGCCGACCTTCGACACCAGCGCGCCGAAGCCGAGCCCGAAGGCCAGCAGGTAGATCGTCGGCTGGACGATCGAGGAGAACGTCGTCGAGGGCCAGTAGTGGCGGAACACCGTGAGCTCGCGGCTCATCACTCCCGCGATCGCCGCGCGCTCGAGGCGGCC
>JAWVFS010000162.1:0-3105 GCA_033855795.1 Solirubrobacteraceae bacterium
CGCACAGCTCACTGCGGGCGAAGGCCGCCACGAGCGCGCGCAGCTGTTCCGCCTCGGCGTCGGTGGGCTCGGCTCCGCACCCCCGCGCGACGTCGCGGACGCCGGCGACGGCGGGGACGGCGGGCGCCGCGAAGTCGAGGTTCTCGAGCAGCGCGTGGGCGATCGTGCCCCGCAGCCGGGCGTCGAGGCCGGCGGCGGAGTCCGGCCCCGACGCGAGGTCGGACGCCGGCAGGCCAATCACCCGCTCGAGGTAGAAGCGGTAGCCGCAGCCGTCGTACTGCTCGAGCGCCGAGTAGGAGACGTGGTCGAGGGGTCCGACGCGGGGTGGAGGCGGCGGCGGAACCGGCTCGGGCGCGGCGTCGGCGGCCGCCGCGCCGGGCCCGACCAGCGGCTCCGGTATCGGAGACCGGAGCACCCGGCCCAGGGTGTCGCGGGCGTTTAGACGAGCCTGCACTCGCACCGGACGCCCGTCCCACGTGAGCTCGCCGTCGTCGTCGACCACCGGCTCCTCGACCGTCAGCCGCTCGGCGATGCCCGGCACGAAGGCCGGGCCCACCCAGGCGATCGGCGCGACTCCGGGGCGGTCCTCGTCGGGCCAGTTGGCCGTACGCACAGCGCCGGAGAGGATCAGACGCTCCTGTGCGCGTGTCACCGCCACGTACACGAGGCGGCGCTCCTCGGCATCGGCCGCCGCCTTCTCCTCGTCCAGGAGCGCGTCGTAGTCCAGTGCGCCCACGCTGTCCTCGTCGAGCGGGCGGAGCTTGACGCCGACGCGGGCGTCGTCCGGGCGCGCGCCGACCAGCACCACCGCGTGCCCCGGACTCGGCGGCGTGCGGCCGAGGTCCGCGACGCAGACGATGGGGAACTCGAGCCCCTTGGCGCGGTGCACCGTCATCAGCCGCACCGCCGGGAGCTTCTGCCCGGAGGCCGCGCCGTCGTCCTCTCCGTGCAGCGGCGCCTCCCCCTCGCGATCGCCGTCGAGTCGCTCGTCGGAAAGCTCCGCCACGAGGTCCAGGAACCCGCGCAGGTCGCGGCCCTCGCTGTTCTCGTGCTCGCGCGCGAGGCGCATGAGCTTGCGCACGTTGGCCAGCCGTCGCTGGCCGCCGGGCATCGCGAGCATGCGCACGTCGTAGCCGCTGCGCTCGAGCGCGCGCTCGATCAGACCGTCGAGCGAGCGGCGCGGGGCCCCCGCGCGCTCGGCGGCGAGCAGGTCGACGAAGCGCTCGACCCGCGCCCGGTCGTCCGCCTCCAGCGCCTCGAGCAGGTCGGCCGGGTCGTCGCCGCCGACGGCTGCCCTCAGCAGCCACCACGGCGTGCGCTCCTCCCGCACGGCGGCACCGCCCGCGAGCACCAGTCCGCCCGTGCTCAGGCCGACCAGCGGAGAGGCCAGCACCTCCCACAGGCGCGGCTCGTCGTCGGGGTTCGCCAGCAGGGACAGCCACGCGACGAGGTCGCGAACCTGCGGGTGGCCGAAGTAGCCGCGCCCGCCGATCAGGTACGTCGGCACGCCCTCCTCCTCGAGGGCGCGCTCGAACAGCGGGAGGTCGGCCGTCGCGCGCAGCAGCACGGCCACGTCGCCGGGCTCATACCGGGTGCCGTCGAGCAGCTCACGCAGGCGCTGGCCCAGCAGCCGAGCCTCGGCGACGCGCCACAGGACCGAGCCCGGCAGCGTGGTGCCGAAGTCCACCGGCTCCTGCTGGTCGTCTCCCTTCCAGCCTGCGCTGTCGGTGACGAGCAGCTCCACCAGGGCGGCCGGCCCGTCCGGCGCCAGGTCGGTCCGACCGGCGCGCAGCGGAATGAATCCGGCTCCCACGCGGCCGCCCACGGCGGCGTTGATGGCGTCAAGCAACGGCTCGGCGCTGCGGAAGTTCGTGCCCAGGTGCAGTTCGCCGTCGCGCCCGGCGAGCCGCGCCCGCTCCGCGTCGAACAGCTCGACGTCCGCGTGGCGGAAGCGGTAGATGGACTGGAAGGTGTCGCCGACCACGCACCGGTTGTCGCGGTCGATCGCCTCGAGGATCTCGAACTGCACCCGGTTGGTGTCCTGGAACTCGTCCACCAACACGGCGTCGTAGCGTCGGCCCACGGCCTCCGCGAGGGCCGGTCGCGCGCGGAACAGGTCGCGCACCATCAGCTCGAGGTCGGCGAAGTCCACGCGCGACAGCGCCCGCTTCGCCTCGGCATACCGCGCCCCGTGACGCTCGAGCAGCTCACCGATCAGCGCGTGCACGGGCAGCGCCTCGCGATCGAGGGACGCCGCGTGAAGCGCGGCCACCGCGCCCCGGTAGCGATCGCACGCGGGCGTGTCGAGCGCGGCCACGGAGCGCGAGGGGAGCATCGCCGCCGCGGCATCGGCGGCGCGTGGCGGTGCGGGGGCGGCACCGACCAGCTCGGCCGCCCGTTCGACGGCCGCGGCCGCCATGGCCACGGTCTGGCCGTTGCGCGCCTGGTCCACGCAGGCGGTGGCCTCGGGAAGCGCCGCGCGCAGCTCGTCCAGCGCTGCCTCAACGTCGCGCGGGCGCGGCGCCGGCAGGACCGGCTGCGTCTGGCCGGCGGAGCGCAGGCGGTCGTGCAGCCCCACCACGGTCTCGCGCAGCGTCTCGGCGGTGTAGGCGGCGACCAGCTCCGTCGCCGCATCGCCGCCGGCGGCCACCAGCTCGTCGAGGGCGCGTGCGAACGCGCTCCGCGCCAGCCGCACCGAGCGGACGTCGTCGAGAACCTGGAAGTCGGGATCCAGGCCCGCGGCCACGGCGTTCCCGCGCAGCACGCGCGCGCAGAAGCCGTGGATCGTCGAGACGTGCGCGCGCTCCGTCACGCGCGCGGCCTCCTCCTCGCCGAGCTCGCCGAACCGCGCGCGAATCCGCGCCCTCAGCTGCGCGGCGGCCTTGTCGGTGAACGTGATGGCGAGGATGGCGTCCACGGGCACGCCGTCCTCGCGCACCGCCGCGACGAACCGCTCGACCATCACCGAGGTCTTGCCGCTTCCGGCGTTGGCGGAGACCAGCACCGACCCGCTCCGCCGCTCGACGACCGCCCGCTGCTCCGGGGTGAACGCGGTCATGGCAGGCTGCGGCAGATGCCGGGATGTGCGCAGCCGCCGAGGCGCGT
>JAWVFS010000163.1:0-2673 GCA_033855795.1 Solirubrobacteraceae bacterium
CGCGACCGCAAGCGCGGCTGCGAGGGTCCCACCCAGCAGCGCGATGGTGGCGGCGCCGACCACGAAGACCGTGTGCGCCTGCGCGTACGCGACCGTGGCGCCGGGACGAGCCAGGGCGAGCGCGCCCGCGCACGCCGTCGCCGCGACCGCTGCGAGCGCCGATGGGGTGATGGCCTCGCCCACCCGCAGCGCCGCCTCGCGGCCGGACCGTTCCGGCCAGCGGGCAGCGGCCGCCCACAGCGCAGCGATGCCCAGCGTCGTCCAGAGCGTGGCGACGAGAAAGCCCGCGAGCACGTCGCTCGGGAGATGCCACGCGAGGACCAGCGTGGAGTAGCCGACGGCGACGGCGAAGGCTCCGCCCAGGGCCGCGACCAGCGGACGCAGCCGCGGCGAGGCGACGAGCACGGCGCACAGCGCGAGCGACATCGCCCCGGTGGCGTGCCCGCTGGGCCACGAGGCCGCCTGGATGTGCGTGTCGGCGAGAGCGCTCGTCATCTGCGGGTGGGCCAGGGCCGGCTTGAGCAACTGCGTGGTCACGTTCGCCCCGAGGAGGATGAGCGGGACGACGGCCGCCGTACGGGGGCGTGCGCGGGCCAGCGCCACCGCGACCAGCGCCGCGCCGGCCACGAGGAAGGGCTGCGGGTCGGCCAGCCGGACCACCCCGGCGGCGAGCCGGTCGATCCCGCGCGAGTGCAGGTCGACGAACCCCATCAGGGTGGCGTCGTCGAGCCAGCGCCCGAACGGCGCCAGGTACGCGACGGCCGCCACGGCCACCAGCGCGACGAGGCACGCGAGCGCCCCGAACAGGGCGATCCGGGGTTGGCGTGTCATGCGCCGCAGGGTAGCCGAGGGCGGATCAAGCGCGGCTAAGTCCCGCGGGCTCGCGCGCCGGAGAAACAAGCACGGTCGGCGCCGGATCGCCGGCCACCGCGACGCGATTGCGCCCGGCGGCCTTGGCCGCGTAGAGCGCGCGGTCGGCCCGACGGTAGAGCTCGTCGTAGTGGATCGCCTCCCCGGTGCGGGCGGCCACGCCGACCGACAGGGTCACCTTCACGCCGGCGGGCTGGGCGCGTTCGACACCGGCGCGCAGGCGCTCGCCGACCTCGACGCCGCCCTCGGTGTCCATGCCGGGGAGCAGGACGACGAACTCCTCGCCCCCGAGGCGGTAGAAGAGCTCGAACGAGCGCAGGGCCTTGCGCATCTCATACGTGGCATCGCGGAGCACCTGGTCGCCGCGATCGTGGCCGTAGGTGTCGTTGACGCGCTTGAACTCGTCGAGGTCGCAGGCGACAAGGCACACGGGCTTGTCGAGGAGCCTGGCCTGCTCCCGCACCTCCTCGAACCGGCTCTCCAGGCCGCTGCGGTTGAGCAGACCGGTGAGGGGATCGAGGACCGACTCCTCGCGGTACTGCATCTCGGCCCCACTGAGTGCGCTGGTCACGGCCACGACGGAGACCAAGAGCGCGAGCGCCACCATGAGGACGCGGGGGTCGGCGGCCAGGTCCGCCGGATCGACGGCGATGGAGACGACGACCATCCCGCAGGCCGTCACCACCGCGCCGGCGACGACCACGCGGGAGCGAAAGCGGATGGCGGCCATCGCAGCCGGGACCACGAGCCACACCAGAGCCGGGCTGCGCGCTCCGCCGGTGAGCGCGGCGGCGACCGCGAGGACGAGGGAGATCGTCAGCAGGTTCATGGCGACCACGCGCTCGGGCCGATCGGTACGCGCCATCCGCCAGTCGAGCGTTCCGATGGTCGCGACGGCGACGGCGAAGAGGAGCAGCGTCCACCAGCCCGTCCACGGTGCGGTGGCGAGGATCCCGACGCCGATGGCACCGGTCGCTACAGCGCGCGCCCGCTTGATGCGGTCGCTCATATCGAGCACGCGCGCGCGATCGCGCTCGGTTGGGCATAGCCAGCCGGCCATGTGATTGCCTCGACCGGTTCTCGGCCAGCCTCCATACCTCAAATCGGGGATTACCGCTGCACGAACCACCCGTCACGCACGAGATCGTGGAAGACGACGAGGTCGCGACCGTCCACCGTGACGACTTCCCAGTAGCGCCGGCGCAACGGGCGGGCGGTCCACCAGCCGTCCTCGACCAGCCAGGACTCGCGGACGGCGTCGACCTCGTGCCCGGCGACGGCGAGCGGGCGACCGCCGGGGCCGGCACGGACCGCGGCGCGGCGCGGCGCGGCGAGGCGGCGAGGGGCGCTCACAGCCGGCCGCCACCACCCGACTGACGGCGAGCCGGCGGCGTGCCCTCGTAGGGCGCCAGCAGCGAACGGCGCTCCGGTACGCGCGAGTCCGGGTCGATGTCGATCACGCGCAGGGCGGCGTGAGGCCCGGCGGCGGCGCGGGCCTGGGCGACCGCCTCGCGCAGGCGGGCATCGCGCACCGCGTCGGCCTCGTCGAGCAGCGGCCGCTGGTCGGACACCGGCGGCCCGAAGCGTTCGACGATGAGCTCGAGCGTGTGCGCCGGCGCGGGCAGCTCGGCCAGGTGCGGCGCCAGCGCGAGGCGCAGGCGCCGCGGGTCGGCGGTGGACTCACGAAAGGTGATCCGTTCGCGCCACGTCCCTCCCTCCGCCAGCCTGGCCGCGAGGGCGGCGGCGCGCAGCGTGCGTCCGCGGCGCTCGCGGCGGGCCAGCATCCGGTCCACGAGCAGGCCG
>JAWVFS010000164.1:0-13460 GCA_033855795.1 Solirubrobacteraceae bacterium
TGCGCGACGACGGCTTCGGCAGCGAGGTCGTCAAGCGGCTGGGGGCACGGGCGCTACCGTCGGGAGTGACGGTGCTGGACTTCGGCACCGGCGGGCTCGACCTCGCCTACGAGGTGATGCGCGGCTACGACGCCCTCGTGCTCATCGACGTCAGCCGGCAGGGCAGCGAGCCCGGGACGCTGTATGTGATGGAGCCCGACGAGGCCGACGTCGAGGGCGGCATTGCGGACGGCCAGGTCCTCGACCCCCACGGCATGGATCCCCAGACCGTGCTGCGCTTCGTGAAGGCGGTCGGGGGCTGGCCCGGCCGGGTCGTCGTGATCGCCTGCGAGCCCGCCTCCGTGGAGGCGATGGGCTTCGGGCTCTCCGAGGACGTCGAGGCTGCCGTCGACCGCGCGGTCGCGCTGGTGCTCGAGACCGTCGACGAGCTGCGCGGCGGGGTCGCTCCGCGGCAATAGCCATGCACGAGCTCTCGCTCTCCAGCGCGATCGTGAACACCGTGATCCGCCATGCCGAGGGCCGGCAGGTGACCTCCGTGCAGATGCGCATCGGCGCGCTGCGCCAGGTGGTCCCCGACTCGCTGGCGTTCTACTTCGACATCGTCGCCCGCGACACCGTGTGCGAGGGGGCGCGTCTGGAGCAGGAGTTCCTGCCGGCGCGACTTCGCTGCGACGGCTGTGCACGTGAATGGGAGATCGACTTCCCCATCTTCCTGTGCCCGGCGTGCGGGACCGGGGGCGAGGTCCGGATCGTCGCGGGCGAAGAATTCGAGGTCGAATCGATCGAGGTCGAGGAGGTGGCGGAGTGCACCGCACCAAGGTGAAGGTCGTCGAGGACGCGCTGGACGCCAACACGACGATCGCGCAGGCGAACCGCGCGGACTTCGACCACGCGGCGCTGCGCGTGGTCAATCTCATGAGCGCCCCGGGAGCGGGCAAGACCACACTGCTGGAGGCCGTGCTGCCGAGGCTCGACGGCGTGCGCGCCGGCGTCCTCGAGGGCGACGTCCAGGGGAGCATGGACGCCGACCGGCTGGCGTCGCTGCACGTGCCGGTGACCCAGCTCAACACCGATCCGGGCTTCGGCGGCGAGTGCCACCTCGACGCCAACATGGTGCGCTCGGCGCTGCCGGGGCTCCCGCTCGACGAGCTCGACCTGCTGGTGATCGAGAACGTCGGCAACCTGGTCTGCCCCGCCGAGTTCAAGGTCGGCGAGGACGCGCGCGTCATGGTGTCGGCGGTCACCGAGGGCGAGGACAAGCCGCTCAAGTACCCGCTCATGTTCCGCACCTGCGAGCTCGTCGTCGTCAACAAGCTAGACCTGCTCGAGCATCTGGACTTCGATCTCGATCGGTTCCTCTACAACCTCGACGTCGTCCACCCCGGTGTGGAGCGGATGCTGGTCAGCGCGCGCACCGGCGAGGGCGTGGACGCGCTGCGCGACTGGCTCGTGCGGCTGGCGGCCGCCGAGCGGGTGCAGGCGCCCGTATGACCTCGTCGCTGCGCGCCACGCGGTTGAGCGACCGCCTCGACGGGCTGGTCGAGGCGCGCAGCGAGGCCAACCGACGCTTCTTCTCCGACGAGGCGGACCGTGTCGCGCGCCTCTGCCACCGCATGGCCGAGCGCTTCGCGCGCGGCGGACGATTGGTCGCCCTGGGGCGCTCGCCGGCGGCGCGCTCGGACGTGCGGCACGTGGCCGTGGAGTTCGTACATCCTGTGATCGTCGGCAAGCGCGCGCTGCCCGCGATCGGGTTGGCGGGCGAGGGCGGCCCCCTGCCGCTCCAGGCGGCGCTGGTGACCGAGCCCGACGACATCGTCCTGGCGTTCGAGGACGACCCGGGCGACGAGGTCGCGGCTGCGCTGGCCACCGCCGTCGAGCGTGGCTGCCTGACGGTCGCCTTCGCGCCCCTGGACGCCGAGTGGCGGTTCGACGCACCCAGCGACGATCCGTTCGTCGCACAGGAGCTGGTCGAGACGCTCTACCACGTGCTCTGGGAGCTCGTCCACGTGTTCTTCGAACACCGCGGCCTGCTGGAGGGCCGCACGGACCGCCGGGAGCACGATCCCGGCGCGTCGAGCTTCTTGTACCCATTCCTGTCGGAGGGCGAGAGCGACCTCGAGGCGGTGATCGGCGACGTACGCGCATCGGTGCTGATGAAGGCGGAGGAGATCGGCTCGCTGCGCGAGCAGACGCTCGGCGAGGGTCGCGAGATCCTGTTCGCCGCGGCCGCCACGGTGCGCGACGCGCTCGACGCGGGCGGCAAGCTGCTGGCGCTCGGCAACGGCGGCTCGGCGACCGACGCAATGGACGCCGTGGCCGACTTCCGCGCCGCGCCGCAGGGGTGGCCCGCGCGCCGCTCGCTCGACCTCACCGAGGATCCGGCCATCCTGACGGCGATCGCCAACGACATCGGCCCGGCGGCCATCTTCTCCCGCCAGATCATCGCCTACGGGTGTGAGGGCGACGTCCTGCTCACGCTGTCCACCAGCGGCAACTCCGAGAACGTGATCGCGGCCCTCGTGGAGGCGCGCCGGCGGACGATGGCCACCGTTGCGATGGTGGGCTACGACGGAGGGCGGGTGGCGGCGGAGGAGCTGGCCGACCACGTCGTGGTCACGCGCTCCCAGCACATCCCGCGCATCCAGGAGGCCCAGGCCAGCGCCTACCACGCTCTGCGGGAGCTGGTCGAGCTGGCGGCGCCGGGGGAGCGGCCGTGAACGCGCCCGCCCCGCCGACCGAGATCGCGCACGCCGGCGTGCGCGGGGCCATCGCCTCCATGGCCATGACCGGCACGCGGGAGTTCATGCGCAGCGTCGGCCTGATCGGGGAGGAGCCGCCGCGCGCGATCCTGCGCCAGAAGGCGCGCGGCGTGCTGCGCGCGGTGCCCCGCGGCAAGCGGCGGGCCGTCGTCGAGCTGGTGCACTGGACCTACGGCGCCGGCGGCGGAGCCGCCTTCGCCCTGCTCCCGGACGGCCTCCGGCGGCAGCCATGGGCGGGCCCTGCGTACGGACTCGTCCTGTGGCTCAGCTTCGAGGCGGCTCTCGCCCCCGCGCTGGGGCTCTCGCAGGCCAAGCGCCCGCGGCCGATCGAGCGTGCGGCGTTCGCCGCCGATCACCTGCTCTACGGCTACGTGCTCTCGGAGATGCGGCGCCGCCCGCAGGAGGAGGCCGAGCCGTCATGAGCACTGCCCACGCGGTGCGCACGGACGCGCGACGCCGGGTCCGGGCAAGGGTCGAGGGCACCGTGCAGGGCGTCGGCTTCCGTCCCTACGTCTACCGCCTGGTCGGAGAGCTCGACCTGGGCGGTTGGGTGCTCAACGACACCCGCGGGGTCCTGCTCGAGGTCGAGGGGGAGGAGCGGGCGGTCGACGCCTTCCTGGCGCGGCTCGCCGCCGAGGCACCGCCGCTGGCCGGCGTCGAGCGCGTGCAGGCGGAGGAGCTTGCCCCCACCGGCGAGCGCCGCTTCGCCATCCGCCCGAGCCCGGCCGCCGGCGAGCCACTGGCGCTCGTGTCGCCCGACACCGCGACCTGCCCGGATTGCCTGGGCGAGCTGTTCGACCCCGCCGATCGCCGCTTCCGCTACCCGTTCGTCAACTGCACGAACTGCGGGCCGCGCTTCACGATCGTGCGCGGCGTGCCCTACGACCGTCCGCTCACCACGATGGCGGGCTTCGCCATGTGCGACGCGTGCCTGGCCGAGTACGAGGATCCGGCCGACCGGCGCTTCCACGCCCAGCCGAATGCCTGCCCGGCCTGTGGCCCGGCGGCCCGCCTGGTGGACGCCGCCGGTGGACCGGTCGGGCTCGACGGCGCCCCGGACGCCGTGGCGGCGACCGCCGCCGCGCTGGGAGCCGGGGCGATCGTCGCGATCAAGGGCCTGGGCGGGTTCCACCTTGCCTGCCGCGCCGACGACGAGGACGCGGTGGCGGCGCTGCGATCGCGAAAACACCGAGAGGACAAGCCATTCGCCCTGATAGCCGCCGACGTTGCGGCGGCGCGCGAGCTGGTGGCGCTGGCGCCGGAGGACGAGGTGCTGCTCGCCGCCGCATCGCGGCCGATCGTCCTCGCCCCGAGGCGACCGGCCGCGCTCGTCGCCGCCGCGGTCGCCCCGAGGTCTGGAGACCTCGGCGTCATGCTGCCCTACTCGCCGCTGCACCACCTCCTCCTCGCCGACGTCGGCACGGCGCTCGTCATGACGAGCGGCAACGTCTCCGACGAGCCCATCGCGTTCCGCGACGAGGACGCGCTGGAGCGCCTGCGCGAGATCGCGGATCTCCTCCTGCTCCACGACCGCCCGATCCACATGCGCACCGACGACTCGGTCGCCCGCACCGTGGTGGCCGGCGATCGCCGACGGCCGCTGCTGATGCGCCGCTCGCGGGGGTACGTGCCCGCCAGCCTGGACCTGCCGGTGACGGCCCGGGCCCACGTCCTCGCCTGCGGAGCCGAGCTGAAGAGCACGTTCTGCGTCGCGAAGGGCGGTCGCGCCTGGGTGGGCCATCACATCGGCGATCTCCGGACGTGGGAGACCCTGCGCTCGTACGCCGAGGGCGTCGAGCACTTCGAGCGGCTGTTCGCGGTCGGGCCGGCCGTCGTCGCCCACGACCTCCACCCGGAGTACCTCTCGACGAAGTACGCGACCGCCCGCGACGGGGTTCGGCTCGAGGGGGTGCAACACCATCACGCGCATCTGGCTGCGTGCCTGGCCGAGCACGGCGAGGACGGGCCGGCCGTGGGCGCGATCTACGACGGCACCGGTTACGGCACCGACGGGACGGTGTGGGGCGGCGAGCTGCTCGCCGGGGACCTGACCGCCTTCGAGCGCGTCGGTCACCTGCTCAGGGTCCGTATGCCCGGTGGCGACGCGGCCGTGCGCGAGCCCTGGCGCATGGCGTGCGCCTGGCTGGTTGCGGCGGGGGAGGAGGAGCCGGCGCTGCCCTCGGCGCTCGGCGGTGAGGTGGCGCCGGCGCACTGGCGCGCGATCGCCGAGCTGGCCCGAACCGGGCTGTCGGCTCCCGAGACCTCGAGCATGGGCCGCCTGTTCGATGCCGTCGCGGCCCTGTGCGGCGTCCGCGCGCGGGTCAACTACGAGGGCCAGGCCGCGGTCGAGTTGGAGGCCGTCGCCGACCGCGGTTCGGCCGAGCCCTACCCGATGCCGGTGCGGCCAGACGGGGTGCTCGACGCGGGAGCCACCGTGCGAGCGGTGGTCGACGACGTCTCGCGGGGCACGCCGGCCGCCGTGGTGTCGGCGCGCTTCCACGCGGCTGTGGCCGAGGCCACGGCCGTGGCCTGCGCGCGCGCCGCCTCCGAGCAGGGGGTCGCGACCGTCGTGCTCTCCGGCGGCGTGTTCCAGAATCGGCTGCTGCTCGAGCGCACGGCAGGGCTGCTCGGAGCGGCGGGTCTGCGCGTCCTCGTGCCCGAGCTGCTGCCGCCCAACGACGGGGGCGTCGCCTACGGCCAGGCCGCGGTCGCCGCCGCGCGTGGAGGCTGATCCATGTTGGGCCTCGACGACCGGATCGCGGAGTTGAGCGGCGGGGGCGGCTTGGCGCTGGCCCTCCTCGTGGCGCTGCTCCTCGGACTGCGGCACGCCACCGATCCCGACCATCTCACGGCCGTGTCGACGCTCGTCATGTCGGACCGGCGATCGGGGACGCGCCGCGCCGCCTCCCTCGGCGCCGCCTGGGGCCTCGGGCACGCGACGACGCTGTTCCTGTTCGGGGTGCCCGTCGTCCTCTTCCGCAGCGCCCTGCCCGCGGCCGTGCAGAGCGCCGCCGAAGTCGCGATCGGCCTCGTGATCGTGGCGCTCGGCGTGCGGCTGCTCGTACGCTGGCGGCGGGGCTACTTCCACGCCCACCCGCATGCGCACGGCGCGCTGCACCACGCTCATCCACACGTGCACGAGCACGCGCCCGACCACGGAGCGGGCGAGGGGATCGTCCACGCGCACCCGCATCCCGACGCCCTCGGGCGCTCGCCGCGGGCGGCCTACGGCATCGGTCTGGTGCACGGCGTCGGCGGCTCCGCCGGCGTGGGCGTCCTGCTCATCGGTGCGATGCCCGACCGCGCCGCGGCCGTGGCTGCGTTGGCCCTGTTCGCGCTCGCGACGGCGGTGTCGATGGCCCTGCTGTCGAGCGCCTTCGGCGTGGCGCTGGCGCGTGGGCCGGTGGCCCGTCGCTTCGCCACGCTCGCGCCGGTCCTGGGCGCGGCGAGCCTGCTCTTCGGCGTCTGGTACGCGCTCGGGGCGCTGGGAACGCTGCCCTACGCCTTCTAGGTCGTTCAGCGCCCGAGCAGCCGACCGACGGCGCCCATCATCTCGTCCACCTGCTCCCGGGGGTCCTCGGGAGCTGCGCCCTTGCCCTGCATGCAGTGACGGGCGTGGCCGTCGAGCAGGCCGAGGGCGGTCTTGTCGAGTGCCGCTTGGACGGCACTGATCTGCGTCAGGACGTCGATGCAGTAGCGGTCCTCTTCGACCATGCGCTGGACGCCGCGCACCTGACCCTCGATGCGGGACAAACGGTTGAGGAGTTGCGGCTTGGTGGCGGTGTAGCCACGCGTGGGGGCTGTGGATTGCTGGTTCATGGGCACAGTGTGGCATACCCATCCGGGGTATAACATCAACTCGATGAGCGACGTGATCTCCCAGCTCGGCAAGGGCTTCGAGCAGGCTTTCCTGATGGCCTACGAGGTGTGGTGGGCCCTGGTGCTGGGATTCGCCATCTCGGCCATCGTGCAGGCCTGGGTGCCGCGGCAGCGCATCGAGTCCGCGCTCTCCGGCGCCGGCTTTGCACCGTTGGCCCGGGCCACGGGGCTGGGCGCCGCCTCCTCGTCCTGCTCCTACGCGGCGATCGCGATCGCGAAGTCGCTGTTCCAGAAGGGCGCCTCGGCGGCATCGGCGCTGGCCTTCCAGTTCGCCTCGACCAATCTTGTCTGGGAGCTGGGCCTGGTCCTGTGGGTGCTCCTCGGCTGGCAGTTCACCCTGGCCGAGTATCTCGGCGGCCTGGTGATGATCGTGCTCATGGCGTCCGCGCTGCGGCTGTTCGTGTCGCCCAGGCTCGAGGAGCAGGCGCGCCAGAACGCTCGGGAGGCCGACATCGGCCACCACCACCATCCGGCCGGCGAGCAGTTGAGCTGGCGGGAACGGCTGACCTCGGCCTCGGCCTGGTCGGACGTTGCCCACAACTTCCGCGGCGACTGGCAGATGGTCTACAAGGAGGTCGGCCTGGGGTTCCTGCTGGCCGGCTTCATCGGGCTGCTGGGCAACGACTTCTTCAACAGCCTCTTCATCACGGACGCGCCGCCGGTCGTCCGGACGCTCGAGAACGTCGTCGTGGGGCCGATCATCGCCGTGCTGTCCTTCGTCTGCTCGGTCGGCAACGTCCCCTTGGCCGCGGTGCTCTGGTCCGGTGGGATCGGCTTCGCCGGGGTGATGGCCTTCATCTTCGCCGACCTGATCGTGCTGCCGATCATCGCCATCTACCGCAAGTACTACGGCTGGGCCTTCGCGCTGCGCATCACCGCGCTCATGTTCGTGACCATGGTCATCGCCGCACTGATCGTCGACCTGCTCTTCGGCGCAGTGGGGCTGATCCCGAGCGCCCGGCCCAGCCGCGCCGACATCTTCAGCTCGGTGGCGTTCGACTACAAGCTCTGGCTCAACCTGCTCGGCCTGGTCGTCTTCGTGGTGCTCTTCGGGATGACGATGCGCCGCGGTGTGACCGACCCGGTGTGCGGCATGAAGACGGACCGCGCCAAGGCGCTGACGGCCGAGCACGCTGGGCAAACCCATTACTTCTGCTCCGAGCACTGCCGGGACAGCTTCACGGCCGATCCGGGGCGCTACGTCGACCCGGGCGCGGCGACGAGCGAACAGCCGGCTACGCGGTGACGGCCGGTCGCGTGAGCGCCTTGACGAAGTCCTCGAGCTGACCGATCGTCCAGCACTCGAACGCCTGGCAGTACTTCTCGTACGCCGCGATCACCGAGTCGCCGTAGTTCCAGTACAGGCGCGGCTCGGGGTTGAGCCAGAACGTGCGCCCGGCCTTTGCGGTGACGGCGGCGAACAACTCGGCGCGGGGGTCGCGCCCGTTCGTGCGCGCGTCGCCGAGGACGATCACCGTGGCGCGCGGGTGCAGGTCGTCCTCGACCAGCACCAGGAACTCCTCCCACACCCGGCCGTAGTCGGTGTAGCCCGACACGTCGGCCACACCGGCGTCACGGCCGATCGCCTCGCTGACGGCCTTGAAGTTTCGCTCGCGCTCGAAGATCTCCGTCACCTCGGACACGCGCTCGATGAACACGAACGAGCGCAGCTTGCGGAACGAGTCGTGCAGCGCGTGCAGCACCGACAGGAAGAACACCGACGCCGAGGTGACGCTCGTGGACACGTCGCAGAGCACGTAGATCTCGGGCCGCCGCGGGCGCCGGGGCCGGTACTTGAGCACGATCGGGACGCCGCCCGTCTGCAGCGAGGCGCGCATCGTGCGGCGGAAGTCCACGTGCGCGTGGTGCCGGTGCCCGCGCGTCTCGTGGCCCTGCGTGGCCAGCCGCCGCTTGAGCTGGGCCACGATGCGGTGCACGGCGGCCAGGTCCTGGAGCGGGCCGCTCGGGAGCGCGCGGTCGAGCTCGTTCAGCGGGCGGGCGGAGGGCAGGCGCTGAGTGCGCTCGATCAGCGCCCGCTCGAGCTCCCGGCGCAGGTGCGCCTCGAACGCGCGCAGCGCGTCGCGCGGCAGCCCCTCGCGTCGCGGGTCGTCCTCGGGCAGGTCGCGCTGGGGCTCCGAGCGCAGACCCAGCGCGCGGCGGATCCGCTGCACGTCGACCCCGATGACGCCCGATCCCTCCCCCTGACGGCCGAAGGCGGCGATCGCCAGCCGCGCGAGATCGCGCATCGCGCCCTCCGAGCCGTCGCGCAGGGCCTGCGCGATCTGCGCGCGGAGCGCGTCGAGGTCGATCTGCGCGGCGGTCTCGTCGCCGCCCTCCGTGCCGCCCATGCCGCCGTCCTCGCGGACGTCGCGCTCGAGCGCCTCGGCCTCGGCCGCGCGGAAGAAGAAGCGCTCGAAGACGAGCTCGAAGACGCGCCGGTCCTCCTGGGACTTGGCCAGCGTGGCCGCGAGCGCCTCGCGGACGTCCTCGCGCTCGGTCCACGGCACCTCGCCGAGCGCCGCGAACGCGTCGAGCAGCTCGGCCGTGCCGATCGCCACTCCCTCGTTGCGCAGCTCCTCGGCGAAGCCGAGCAGCCGGGCGGGCAGGCCACCGGATTCAGAGGGGGGCATTGACGTCGGACAGCTTGACCCCGACGCGTTCGGCGACCGTGTCGAGGTCGGTCCGGTGCTTCACGATGATGCTCATCGTGTCGCGGAACACGTCGGCGTCGATGTCGTCGGCGCCGAGCAGCAGCAGCGCGCGTGCCCAATCGATCGACTCCGCGATGGACGGCGGCTTCTTGAGGTCGAGGCCGCGCACCTGCTGCACGAGCTCGACCAGCTTGTGCGCCACAATGTCGGACAGCTCGGGCGTGTGTAGGCGCACGATCGCCAGCTCGTGCTCGACTTCCGGATAGTCGAGCCACAGATAGAGGCACCGGCGCTTGAGCGCCTCGGTCAGCTCGCGGGAGTTGTTCGACGTCAGCACGACCACCGGCTGCGTCGTCGCGTCGATCCGCCCCAGCTCGGGGATCGAGATCTGGAAGTCGGAGAGCAGCTCGAGCAGCATCGCCTCGAACTCCTGGTCGGTCTTGTCGATCTCGTCGATCAGCAGCACGACCGGCTCCTCGGACGCGATCGCCGTCATCAGCGGCCGGGCCAGCAGGAAGTCCTCGGAGAAGATGTCCTCCTGCACGGACTCCCAGCCCGCGCCGCGTTCCTCGGCCTGGATCCGCAGGAGCTGCTTGCGATAGTTCCACTCGTACAGCGCCTTGGCCTCGTCCAGGCCCTCGTAGCACTGCAGGCGCACGAGCGAGCGCTGGAGGTAGCGGCTCAGCGCCTTGGCCAGCTCGGTCTTGCCGACGCCCGCCGGGCCCTCCACAAGCACCGGCTTGCCCAGCTTCGCAGCCAGGTAGGAGACGAGTGCGGTCGACTCGCCCGGCAGGTAGCCGACCTCGCGCAGCCCGTCGGCGACGTCGGTGACGGAGGTCGGCTCAACAGCCATGCGACGCCGAATGCTAGTCCGTCCGGGATACTCGCCCCGGCATGCTGCTCGCGGACATCATCGACCAGTACTACCGCGCCGGGCCCGAGCCGGGCTCGTTCATCGCGCTGATGGTGCTGGGCTTCATCGTCGGCATCTTCGGCCACCTGATCCGCTCGCGGCTGGTGGTCGGCGTGGGCGTGTTGATGATCTTCGCGGCCACCGTGATCCTGCCGTTCCAGTTCGCGGGTCAGTTCCAGTAGAACACGCGGGGTGAGCGAGGCGCAGACAGCCACCGCGGCCGACGTCACGTCCTTCGCCAAGGCGATGGTCCTGGGCGAGATCCACGAGGAGCTGGTCTTCCCCTTCCCGCTGCCGGACGAGGCCGAGGCCGAGAAGGTGCGCAACCTGATCGGCGCGTTCCGCGACTACGCGGCGGACCACATCGACTCCCGGAAGATCGACGAGGAGCGCTGGATCGAGGACCGGGTGTTCACCGACCTCGGCGAGCGCGGCCTGCTCGGGCTGTACGTGCCCGAGGAGTACGGCGGCCAGGGCCTGTCCCAGACCGGCTACGCGCGGGTGTTCGAGGCCTTCGGGCAGGTCGACGGGTCGCTGACCGTGGCGCTCGGCGTCCATCAGTCGATCGGGATGAAGGGGATCGTCCTGTTCGGCTCCGACGAGCAGAAGGAGCGGTTCCTGCCCGACCTGGCCTCGGGGCGCAAGCTGGCCGGGTTCGCGCTGACCGAGCCCAACGCCGGCTCGGACGCCTACCACGTCGAGTCGCGCGCCGTGCGCCAGTCCGACGGCGCGTGGGTCCTCAACGGCCAGAAGCGCTGGATCGGCAACGGAGGGCGCGGCTCGGTGTTCTGCGTGTTCGCCCGCGCCGAGCTCGCGGATGGCAAGGACTCGCACATCGCGCTGATCGTGGAGAAGGGGATGAAGGGCTTCGACGCCGGCGAGCCCTACGACACGATGGGCCTGCGGGGCAACAATTTGACTCCCCTGTACTTCAAGGACGTGCGCGTGCCGCCCGAGAACGTGTTGGGCGAGCCGGGGGAGGGGTTCAGGATCGCGATGGAGGTGCTCAACAACGGGCGCCTGTCGCTCGGCACCGGCTCGGTCGGCCTGGCCAAGCGGCTGATCGACCTGGCGATCGACCACACGACGTCGCGCCGCCAGTTCGGCCGGGCGCTGGCCGACTTCGACATGGTGGAGGAGAAGATCGGCTGGATGGTCTCCTACCTCTTCGGTCTGGAGTCGATGGCCTATCTGACGACCGGCCTCGTCGACGCCGGTATCGAGGACTACTCGGTCGAGTCCGCCATGGCCAAGGTCACCGGGACGGAGTTCGCGTGGTATCAGGCCAACCGCGCGCTGCAGCTGGCCGGCGGGCTGGGATACATGCGCGACCAGCCCTACGAGCAGATCCTGCGCGACATCCGGATCTTCCCGATCTTCGAGGGCGCCAATGACGTGCTGCGGTCCTTCGTCGCGCTGTCGGTGCTCACGCCGCTGGGGGACGAGTTGAAGCTGCTCGCAGACGTTGACTTGTCGGATCCCGTACGGGCGGTCGGCGCGTGGGCGGGTTACGTGGGCGGGCGCCTGAAGCGCGAGGTCCGGCCCGATTCGATCACGCTCGCCGACGATGCGCTCTCCGAGCTGGCCGCGCCGGTGGCCGGCCAGGTCAAGCGCCTGCGCGCGGTCTCGGAGGGCCTGCTCCGTCGCTACGGGCGCGATATCACCGACCAGGGGATGCACCACAAGCGCTTGGCTGCCGCCCTGTCCGACATCTACGCGCAGATCTCCGTCCTGTCCCGCGTGTCGTCGATCTTCGGCGATCAGGGCGTCGAGGCCTCGGGGCAGGAGCGCTACATCGCGGAGACGTTCTGCACCCGGGCGGCGCGCCGTGTGGGCCTCGAGCTGGACAAGATCGAGCACAACGACGACGAGCGGATGCACTCGATCGCCCGGCTGGCCTACAAGCGCGGCGCCTACGGGTACGCGCTGTTCGAGGACTGACGCGGCCGGCCCCTCGGGGAAGAATCGCGCCATGCGGGACGTCGCATGGTGTAGGGGGCCCGCCGGCGGCGTCGCATTCGATCGGCGCTGCTCGTCACCGGGCCCAGACGATCGACCAGGGAGGCTTGCAATGCGAGTATCGAAGCGGACGGCGGTTGCGCTGTTGGCGACCGCGGCTTTGGCGGGTTCGGGCGCGACCGCGGTGGGCGCACTCGGCCACGACGGAGGCGGTGCCCGCGGCGATCACCGAGACCACGGTGGGGCGACGGTGCTGAAGAGCACGCTGGCGCCCAGCGTTCCCAACGATCCGGGGCTGCACGGAGCGGCGGCGGGCGGCGCACCCTGGGTGCTGCGCCGGGGCGAAGCGCGCCTGCGTCGCGACGGTCGCCTGGCCGTGCGAGTGCGCGGACTGGTGATCCCCGGCGCGCCGGGCAACGGGACGCCCGGGCCGGTCACGACCGTCAACGCCTCGCTGTACTGCGGAACCGACACCACGGCGGTGGGCACCACGCCCTCGGTTCCCATCTCCCGCGCCGGGGACGCGCGCATGGTCGGCCAGTTCACCCTGCCGGCGAAGTGCCTGGCTCCGGTGGTGCTGGTTCACCCGAACGGCAATGGGGCGGCGTACATCGCCGCCAGCGGATTCGGCGGGTAGCTCGAACTCGCGCCGTCAGCGCTCGCCCCGGCGCCGCGGCAGCGCGGTCGTCGGGTCGTCCGGCGCGGGCTCGCCGCGGTGGACGCGCGTGGCGGCGGTGGCGTCCTCCGGTGGCCGCAGCGGCGCGTCGTGCAGCGGACGCGTCGCCGCGGTTCCGGGCGCCGCCGCCGCGGCCTCGGGCTCGGCGGCGCGCTCAAGCGGCGGTTCGGGCCGCTGCGCCGCGCGCACCCGCGTTCCGGCGTAGGCCATGACGGCGCCGACGGCGAGCGTCACGAAGATGCCCCATTGCAGGCCGACGGCCACCCCGGTACCGAAGCCGGGCCGGTCGAAGAACCGCCAGAGGACGAGGAAGACCACCCACACTCCGGCGGCGGCGATCACGCCGCCGTCGCCGCCGGGAAGGTGGAAGGCGCGGCGTTCGGCACGCGCGAACAGGAGGAACAGCACGGCCACCGCGACGAGCAGCACCGCGGCCTCGACCCAGCCGAAGGTGGAAAGGCCGCTGTGCGACAGGGAGGCCGCCTGCTTGTGCGCCGGAACGACCGTCGGGCTGGTCGAGTACCACGGCAGGAACAGGCATACGAAGAGCGCCAGCGCCGCTATGGCTGCGAGCCGCTGGTCGCCGCCGAGCGTCCGCCAGGCACCGCCGATGCGGCGCGCGA
>JAWVFS010000165.1:0-5063 GCA_033855795.1 Solirubrobacteraceae bacterium
GGGC
Source organism: Solirubrobacteraceae bacterium (assembly GCA_033855795.1). Classification (GTDB taxonomy): domain Bacteria; phylum Actinomycetota; class Thermoleophilia; order Solirubrobacterales; family Solirubrobacteraceae; genus JALYZC01. The sequence goes on from JAWVFS010000165.1 coordinate 5, forward strand.
TCGAGCATTCCCTGCATCGCCGCGCGCAGCTCCTCGATCGCGCGGTAGATCACCGCGCCGTCCCGCACGAGGCGCACGTCGGCGCCGCGGCGGAGGGTGCCGTCGGTCACGTAGCAGCCGGCGATCGTGCCGACCCGCGAGGCCTTGAAGGTCGCTCTGACCTCCGCCGTGCCGACCGTGCTCTCGACCTCCTCGGGCACGAGCATGCCCTCCATCGCCGAGCGGAGCTCCTCGACGATGTTGTAGATCACCGAGTAGCTGCGGATCTCGACGCCCTCGCGGTTTGCCACCTCGACGGCCGAGCCGACCGGGCGGACGTTGAAGCCGATGATGACGGCGTCTGAGGCCGCGGCGAGCATCACGTCGGACTCGTTGATTCCACCGACGCCGTCGTGGATGACCTCGACCTTGATCTCCTGCTGGGGCAGCTTCGCGATCTCGTCCTCGAGCGCCTCGAGCGAGCCGGCCACGTCGGACTTGACGATCAGCGGCAGGCCCTTGGCCTCGCCGTGCATCGCGCGGTGGAAGACGTCCTCGAGCGAGATGCGGACGACGCCGCGGCGTGCGAGCGCCTCCCGCTTCAGGCGGTCCTCGCGCTCGGCTGCCTTCGCGCGAGCCACGCGCTCGTGCTCGACGACCCGGACGATCTCGCCGGCGTCGGGCACGCTGTCGAAGCCGAGCACCTCGACCGGCATGCCGGGCGGAGCCTCGTCGACCTTCTGGCCCTTGAAGTCGTTCATCGAGCGGACCTTGGCCCACGCCGCGCCGGCGACAAGCGCGTCCCCGACCTTGAGCGTGCCGCGCTGGACGAGGATCGTCGCGACGGCGCCGCGACCGGGATCCAGCTGCGACTCAACGACGGTGCCCGAGGCATCCGCGTCGGGATTGGCCTTCAGCTCCTGGATGTCGGCCAGCGTCACGATCGTCTCGAGCACGTCGTCGAGACCGTCGTGGGTCTTCGCGGAGACGTCGACGAACTCGGTGTCGCCGCCCCAATCGGCGGGTGTCAGGTTCATGGCGGCCAGCTCGCCGCGGACGCGGTTGGGATCCGCGCCCTCCTTGTCGATCTTGTTGACCGCGATCATGATCGGCACGCCCGCGGCCTTCGCGTGGTCGATGGCCTCGACCGTCTGCGGCATCACGCCGTCGTCGGCCGCGACCACGATCACGGCGATGTCGGTGACCTTGGCGCCACGGGCGCGCATCGCGGTGAACGCCTGGTGGCCCGGCGTGTCGATGAAGGTGATCAGGTTGTCGTCCTTGCGGACCTGGTACGCGCCGATGTGCTGGGTGATGCCGCCGGCCTCGCCCGCGGCGACCTCCGTCTCGCGGATGGCGTCCAGCAACGACGTCTTGCCGTGATCGACGTGGCCCATGATCGTCACGACCGGCGGGCGCTCCTTCAGGTCCTCCGGCGAGTCGGCGTCCGCCGGCGCGATCTCCTCGACCTCGTCGGCGGTGGAGACGATCTCGACCTTCTTGTCGAGCGCGTCGGCAAGGACCTCGATCGCCTCATCCGTGAGCGTCTGCGTGAGCGTGGCCATCTCGCCGAGCTTCATGAGCTGCTTGATCGCCTCGGCGGCCGGGACGCCCAGCGTCTCGGCAACCTCCTTGACCGTGGCACCGGACTTGACCGGGAAGATCTGGTCGGGAATGACGACGTCCGTCGGGGTCGGCGCCGGCTCCTCGAGCGGGGTCAGGCGCCGGCGGCCGCGGCGGCGGCGCGGAGGCTGCTGGGGCGGCGGCGGCCCGGACGGCCGGCGCGAAGCTTGTGAGTCGATGACGACGCGGCGACGCCCTCCGGGGCCGGCCGCGGCCCCGCCGCCTCCGCCTCCGGACTCGGGACGCGTCGGCCGCTGGCGACCGCCGGCTCCGCCGTTGCCGCCGGCCGCGCCGCGGCCGGCGCGGGCCGAGCCCGTTCCGGGGTCGATGATGCGTGGACCGGTGCCGCGCGGAGGCTTGGTGTCAGCGTCCTTGCCGCCGGCCGTCGGCGCTGCCTTCGCGTCGCCCTTGGGCGTCGCGGGCTCCTCGGCGGCCGGCTCCTCGGCCTGGGCCGAGTCGCCGTTGCTGGCGGTGGGCGCCTCGGCCTCCGCCGCTTCGGGCGCCGGCGCTGCCGCTTCGGGCGCTGCCGGTGCCGCTTCGGGTGCTGCCGGTGCGGGCGCGGCCTCGGCTGCAGGCTCGGCTGTCGCCGGCCTCGCTTCGGCTTGCGATGCGGCCTCCTCCTGCGTCTGGATGATGCGCGGACCGCTGCCGCTCGGCTGGCTCGGGTTCGGGGTCTCCTCGGGCTCCGGCGCGGCGGGCGGCTCCGGCGCGGCGGCCGGCTCCGGCGCTGCGGCCTTCTTTGCCGGCTTCGCGGGCGCTGCGGCCTCGGCCTCGGCGGCGGGCGCGGCCTCGGCGGCCGGAGCGGCTGCAGCCGAAGCGTCGGCCTTGGCGCGCTTTGTCGCCTTGGCGCGCGGAACGGCCGCCCTCGTGCTCTCGGCGACGGCGCTCGGCGCGGAATCGGCAGCGTCGGCGGCGGGCTGCGCCTCGTCCTTCGCCTTCGAGGCGCCGTCGTCCGACTTGGCGGCGGCGCGGGCGCCGTTCGGGAACGCGCGTTTGACGTCGCGCTCCTCGACCGTCGACGACGCGGCCTTGACGTAGACGCCGGCGTCCTTGAACGCCTGCAGGACCTCCCGGCTGGTGAGGCCCTGCTCCTTCGCTATCTCGTGAACCCTCTTCTTCGGCATATCAGCGCACCCAGTCTAGGTGGTCGTCGGGGACTCGGATCGGGGCCCGAAAGGACCGGTCGAAGCCGTGACGGCGCACCGCTTCGGCCATGCAATCGGGCCGCGCGCACACGTACGCGCCGCGGCCCGGGAGCCGTGCGTCGGGGTCGGACACGAGCAGGCCGTCCCTCAGGACGACCCGGAGCAGCTCAGCCTTCGGGCGTGAGCTCCCGCATCCGACGCAGCGGCGTTCCGGCGTGCCCGTTACTGGCCCCCGCCCCCGCTGGTTTCCTCGTCGGGAGCGTCGGCCGGCGTCAGGTCAGCGTCGGTGACCACACTCGCGCCGTCGTCGAAGCCGGCGCTGCGCTCGACGTCGACGCTGTCGATGTCTGTGTCCTCGGACTCGCTGTCCTCGGCGTCTGCCAGGGCGTCCTCGACGTCGTCGTCGAGCCCGCGGCCCGACGCCGACTCGGCGCCGCCCGGCTCAACTGCGGAGCTGGCGCCGTCGAGCTCGACGACCTCGCCGTCGGGCACGACGACCTCGCTTTCGCCCTCGACCGCCTCTTCGCCCTCGATCGGCTCGTCGTCGCCGATCGGCTCGCCGCCTTCGCCCTCGGGCGGCTCGCCGCCGACGTAGTCGGTGCCCAGCTCGGCCAGCGCCTGGTGTGCAGGCAGGCCGCAGTAGCGCGAGCCCGGCAGGGCCTGGTTCGGGCAGCGGCGGCCACTCGTGAGGATCGCGGCGCAGCGCCCGGCGACAGCCTCTTCCTCGTAGCCGCCCTCGGCCTCTTCCTCGGCGAACTCGGTCTCCGAGCGGATGTCGATCCGCCAGCCGGTCAGGCGTGCGGCCAGCCGGGCATTCAGGCCCTCGCGGCCGATCGCCAGCGACAGCTGATCGTCGGGGACGACCACGGTCGCCTGCTTCGACTCGTCGTCGACCAGCACCTCGCGGACACGCGCTGGCGACAGCGCCTTGGCGATGAAGCGGGCCGGCTCCTCGTTGAACGGGATGATGTCGATCTTCTCGCCGCGGAGCTCGGACACGACCATGCGCACGCGCGAGCCGCGCGGCCCGACGCAGGCGCCGACCGGGTCGACCCCGGAGGCGTGCGACACGACCGCGATCTTCGAGCGGTAGCCCGGCTCACGCGCCACGTTCGTGATCTCGACGAGCGAGTCCGCGATCTCCGGCACCTCGAGCTCGAACAGCTTCTTGATCAGCTCAGGAGAGCGGCGCGAGACGATGATCGAGGGGCCCTTCGCCTGCGACGAGACCTCGGTGATCACGGCCTTGATCCGCTGTCCGTGGTCGTAGCGCTCCTGGTGGATCTGCTCGGACTTCGGCAGCAGCGCCTCGACGCGCTCGCGCAGCTGCACGAGCGTGTAGCGCGAGTCGTGCTGCTGGACGATGCCCGTGATCAGCTCGCCGACGCGGTCGCGGTACTCCTCGAACATGAGGTCGCGCTCCGCCTCGCGGATGCGCTGGAGGATGACCTGCTTGGCCGTCTGGGCAGCGATGCGCCCGAAGCCCTCGGGCGTCACGTCGCGCTCGTCGATCTGGTCGCTGTACTCGGCCAGCATCTCGGAATCGAGCTCTGGCTCGGGCGGCTCGGTCATCTCGCCCGTCTCCGGGTCGATCGCCGGCTCCTCCGGCTCCACCTCGGCCAGCAGGCGCTCCTCGAGCTCCTCGGGTACGAGCAGCTCGAAGACGCGGAAGTCAGCGCTCCCGCGGTCCATGTCGACACGGGCGTACTTCGCCGCGCCAGGGGTCTTCTTGTAGGCGGAAAGGAGGGCGTCCTCGAGCGCCGCCATCAGGCGCTCCGCCGAAATTCCCTTTTCGCGCTCCAGGACCTGGACGGCCTCGACGATCTCGCGTGACACGGCTTACTCCTCCACCAGATTGCTTCGGTTTATGTCTTCGTACGGGAGCGACACGATCCCGTCGTCGGCCGCGACGGTCACGGCATCGCCGGAGGCACCGACCAGCTCGCCCGTGAACGAGCGGCGGCCTTCGTGCTCGGACTTGGTGCGCACCTTGACGCGGCGCCCGACGAAGCGGCGGAAGTGCTCCGGCTTCACGAGCGGGCGCTGAGGCCCGGGCGAGCTGACCTCGAGGGAATAGTCCTGGAGCAGGTCGCCGAGACTGCGCGTCACGCGCTCGCACAGCGCGAGATCGACACCCTTCGGGTGATCGATGAAGACGCGCAGGCGCGCGGCACCCGCCTGCTCGATGAGCAGTACCTCGACTTCGGGCTCCGAACCCGACAAACGCTCTTGAATATCCCTCTCCGTAACTTGCATTTGGCCCAAAAAAAGGTGGGCCCAAGGCCCACCTTCAGGTGCGGCTCCCGCCGCAG
>JAWVFS010000166.1:0-5036 GCA_033855795.1 Solirubrobacteraceae bacterium
CGGCAGATGCCCTCACGACGGGGCGCGCCGCACCCTTCCGCAACGGCCTGCCGTCGGTCGAGAGCAGCGTCAGCCGCGCCGTCGCCGAGCAGCTCTCCGAGCAGGTGAAGAGAAGGAGCAACCCAGCGGGCGCGGTGCGCAGGGTTTGCCCGTGGCCGAGTCGCACGCGCACCTGTGCGGGCGATTTGTCCGGCGCCTCCGGGCCGCCACCCGGCTGCTCGGGCCCGGCCCCGATGCGTTCGCAGTCGGAGGCTGCGATGTCGTTCGGATCGACCCAGCCGGTGTCCGTCCCGTCGCCGCAGCTCGAATAGTCGGCGCCCGGCCCGCGCGCATCGAGCACGTCGTTGCCCGCTCCGCCACCGAGCCAGTTGTTGGCCGGACCGCCGGTCAGCGAATCGTCGCCCGCGCCGCCGAGGAGGTCCTCGATGTCGGCTCCGACCGTGTCGCGGGCGCCATCGGGCCCATCGCCTGCGTTGCCGGACTCCGGCTTGCCGTTCGTCAGCGCGACGACCCCGCTGAGCCTCTCCGAGTAGTCGGCGGCATCTTCACCGCCCCCGCCCTGGAGGACGTCGGCTCCCGGCCCGCCGTTGAGGAGGTTGTTGCGGTCGTTGCCGACGAGCGTGTCGTCGCCGCTGCCGCTCCAGATGTCCTCGACGTCCACGTTGACGGTGTCGCGCGCCCCAACCAGACCGTCGTCGGCGTTGCCCGACACGGGCTTTCCGTTCAGCACCACCCGCAGCGCATCCACCCGGCTCGAGTAGTCCGCCACATCTTCTCCGCCGCCGCCCGACAGGGTGTCGGCGCCCGGGCCGCCATCCAGCACGTTGATGCCGTCGCTGCCCGTCAGGACGTCGTTGCCGGCGCCTGACCAGAGCTCCTCGACGCTCGCATCGACCCGGTCACGAGCCCCCGGAGCGCCATCCGTCGAGTCACCGGACACCGGCGTCCCGTCCAGCACCAGGCGCAGATCGGTGCGCCGGGCCGAATAGTCGGCCACGTCGATCCCGTCGCCACCGGTCAGGCGGTCAGGGCCCGCGCCACCGGCGAGGCGGTCGGCCCCGTCGCCGCCGTCGATCTGGTCGGCACCTGGCGAGCCGATGATCGAATCGTCGCCGGCCCGCGCTCGCGCGATCGTCCCGCCGGCTCCCAGGCCGGTCATGTCGACGCGGTCGTCACCATCGCCGAGGTCGGCGCTGAAGACGGGCGACGCTCCCAGCATCGGCTTGCACGTCGCGCTGTGGGGGCCCGTGTTCGAGCAACCGGTCTGCGCCGTCAGCGCTGCACCGTCGTCGCGCACCGTCAGCACGCCGGCGTCGTCCTGGGTGACCGTCACGTCGTTCGCCTCCCCCGCCGAGGCGGTGAAGGACACGCCACCCAGGGCGTCGACGGTGCTCGCGCGCGCGCCGGCGGGCATGCCGGCCATCACGGCGCTGGCCAGCACGACGCAGACCGGGCGGACTGGGCTCATGACCGGCACGCACGGTAGCGTCGGCGGATGGCGTCGGCTCGTGTGGCGGCTGTCGGCGTGGCCGCCCTCGTTCTGGCGCTGAGCGGCGACACGGCGCGCGCGTCCACGCTCGCGGTGGCCGGCGGCGGGTGGTCGTGGTTCGGCGATCCGCGCGCGCTGGTCCGGGGTGACAATCTTTTCGTCGGTTGGATAACCAGCGCCGGCAACGTCGAGGTCGGGCGCATGAACCTGACGACCGGTGGCTGGGCGCAGGCGCGGCTGCGCGGTCCGATCAACATCGACGACCACTCGAACCCCTCGCTCACGACGCTTCCGGACGGCCGGCTCGTCGCGTTCTACTCCCCCCACTCGGGGCGCCTCACCAGCGACTCCGAGATGTGGTACCGGGTGGCGCGCAAGCCGGGCGGCGTAGTCGACTGGGGACCCGAGCGAACTATTCCGGTGAACACGCCGGGGTCCCTGGGCTACACGTATCCCAACCCGGTCTGGGCGGGAGGGCGGCTCTACCTGTTCTGGCGCGGCGCCGACTGGCAACCCGCATTCAGCCGCAGCAGCGATCTGCGCTCATGGGCGCCGGCCCGCACCCTTTTGCGCGGCGACCGCGGCGCTCGCCCGTACATCAAGTTCGACGCGTTCGGCGACAGCATCCGCTTCGCCTACACGGGATCTCACCCCGATTCGAAGCCGACCAGCCTCTACTTCGGGCAGCTCACGGACGGCGCCGTGCGAACGGCCGGCGGCAGGCGGATCGCGAGCCGGCGCAAGCTGCCGTTCGACTACCGGCGCGGCCAGGTCGTCTACTCCTGGCACACGGCCGGGCCCGCATGGGTCTGGGACATCGCCCACGACGGCGTCGGCAATCCCGTGATCGTGTACGCCACGATCCAGAGTCCCCAGCAGCACACCTACCGCTACGCACGCTGGACGGGCACGCACTGGTACGACCGCGCGCTGGTGCGCGCCGGACCGGCCATCGACCACGACCCGGCCTACAGCGGCGGCGTGACGCTCGACCACTCGAACCCCGACATCGTCTACCTCTCACGCTTCACGGACGGCCACTTCGAGATCGAGCGCTGGCAGACGGCGGACGGTGGCCGTACCTTCGCCGCGACCCCGGTCACGACGTCGAGCACGCGCGACAACATCCGCCCGTTCGTCCCGCAGGGGACCTCGGGCGACCGCGTGCTGCTGTGGACGTGGGGCAGCTACGTCTGGTTCAAGACGTTCGCCGACCTGGTGGTCATGCTCCGCACCGAGCTGCCACCGCCGGCGTTGTCGCAGTGGCAGCTGCAGCGCGATCGCCCAGGCATGCCGCGCGGCCCGTGAGCGACGCCGCTACTCGCCCAGCTTCACGACCACGATGGCGATGTCGTCGCGCGGTGCTTCCTGCGAATCGCCCAGGGCCAGCCGCTCCATCCTCAGCGCGATCTCGTTCGGGCTCAGGCCGGCGCAGTCCCGAAGCTCCGTCAGCAGGTCGGACTCGTGAAGCGAGCGCTCCGGCGCGTGGGCGTCCGTCAGCCCGTCGGTGTAGAGCACGATCGCGTCACCGGGCGCGAGCTGTGCGTGGTCGTCCTCGAAGGCCGCATCCGCGACGACCCCGAGCAACGGGCCCGCGGCGCCCACCGCCTCGGCGCTGCCGTCGCTGTGCAGCACGAGAGGACGCGGGTGGCCGCCCGCCGAGGTGTGCAGCACCGGCGGGTCGCTGGCCATGTCGAGCAGGCAGTAGGCGAGCGTCGTGAAGCGGAAGTCGCCGCGCTGGTGCAGCAGCGCCTTGTTCAGGACCGTCAAGACGCCGCCGGCGCTCTCCTCGTACATCGCTGCCGTGCGGACGGTGTAACGCGTCAACGCAGTCAGCGCGGCGGCCTCGGCGCCCTTGCCGCAGACGTCCCCGACGGCGATGCCCCAGTGGCCCTCGCGGGTCTCGAAGACGTCGTAGAAGTCCCCCCCGACCTCCATCCCGGCCCCGGCGGGGCGGAAGCGGGCCGCCAGCTCGACGTTCTCGATCGCCGGCAGGTGCGGCGGCAGCAGACTCTCCTGGAGGGTCCACGCGGTCTGGCGAAGCTCGGCGTGGACCCGCGAATTGTCGATCGCGATCGCCGCGCGGCGGGCAAGCTCCTCGGCCAGGCGCAGGTCGTCGTCGCCGTAGGTGTGGCCGGACTCGGCCGTCACGAACGTGATCGCGCCGAAGACGCGGCCGCGGATCTGGATCGGCACCACCATCACCGACCGCAGCTGCAGCGCAGCGAGCAGCTGCAAATGCTCCTCGTCCTGGGCGGCTTCCTCGAGCGCCCCGGCAGGGATCTCCGGGTAGATCTGCGACTGGCCGGTGCGCATCACCGTCGGGATGGCCCCGCGTTCGGGATCCTCCGGGTAGCGCTCGCGGAGGGCGCGCGCGAACTCGACCTTGGCGGGATCGACGTGGGCGATTGCCAGCCTGTCCGTTTTCCCGGGCTCCCCCACCTCCACCGCGCACCAGTCGGCCATCCTCGGCACGGCAAGCTGCGCGAGGCGGCGCAGGGTCGTCTCGTAGTCCAGCGTCGAGGAGAGCAGGTTGGTCGCGTCGGCGAGGAAGCGCAGAGCGTCCTCCTCGCGCTTGCGCTCGGTGATGTCGGTGTGGAACCAGACACGGCCGACAATCTCCCCATCTTCGTTGCGGGCGTGCGCGCCGTAGCGCTCGATCGTCCGCCCGTCGAGCAGGCGGACCTCGTCCTTGAAGCCGGAGGAGGGGTCGGCCGCGAGCTGATGCTGCAGTAGGCGCTGCTCGAGGCGCAGGCGGAGTCGGCGATCGCCGGCATCGCGGTCGTGACGCCCGACGGGCGCCTCGAGCGGATCAACAGGCGCTGGGAGGAGATCTGGGGTATCGACGAGCAGACGATCCGGAGTGACCGCGCGCTGGCGAGGCGCAGGACGCTGGAGCAGGTCGAGGACCCCGACGCGTTCATGGCGGGCCTCGATCAGCTCGAGGCAAACCCCGCGAGTGGCTTCAAGGACGAGGTGCGCCTGCTCGACGGGCGGACGATCGAGCGCTACGGCGCGCATGCGCGCGGCGAGGACGGCGAGACAGTCGGCCGGGTCTGGTTCCACACAGACATCACTGAGCGCAAGCGCGAGGAGGACTCGCTGCGCTTCCTCGCGGACGCGACCAACCTGCTCTCGTCCTCGCTGGACCACGAGACGACCATGCGCCGCCTGGCCCAGCTGGCCGTGCCCAGGATCGCCGACTGGTGCGCGGTCGAGGTCGGCGACCCGGGGCGCGCGCAGCAGCTGGCGGTCGCTCACGTCGATCCTGACAAGGTCCAGTTCGCGCGCGAGTTCCGCGAGCGCTATCCGGAGGATCCCGAGACGGGGGCCGTGCCGACCGTCATGCGCACCGGCGAGTCGCAGATCTATCCGGAGATCCCTGTCGGGGTGCTCGAGCAGGCCGCCGAGGACGAGGAGCATCTGCGGCTGCTGCGCGAGCTCGGGCTGCGGTCCGTGATGATCGTGCCGATCCAGATCCGCGGTCGCGTCTTCGGCGCGATTACCTTCGTGACCGCGGAGTCCGGCCACACCTACGGCGACGACG
>JAWVFS010000167.1:0-6056 GCA_033855795.1 Solirubrobacteraceae bacterium
GGTGTCGACGCCCGCCAGGGCACGCTCGAGCAGGTCGCGCTCGAGGAGGGCGCGTACGACGTGGCCGTCTTCCAGCACTCGCTCGAGCACGTCGTCGACCCGGTGGCCGACCTGCGGCGCGTCCGCACCGCGCTGCGCGACGGCGGCCTCGTGCTCGTGTCCGTCCCCCACTTCGGATCGTGGCAGCGCCGACGATTCCGCGACCGCTGGTACCACCTCGACCTCCCTCGCCACCGCGTCCACTTCACCCGCGCCGCGCTGGCCGACGCCCTCAGCGCCGCCGGGCTGCGACCCGTGCACCTGAGCACCTCGACCAGCGCCGTCGGGCTGCCGGCGACCGTGCAGTACGCGGTCTTCGGGCGCTGCCTGTTCCCGGACGGCCTGTGGCTGCGCGTCGCCAGCGGCCTCTGCGCGCTGGCCCTGCCGATCAGCCGGCTGGCCGACCGCCTCGGCCGGGACGGCGACGTGCTGCACGCCGTCGCGGTCAGGCGCGACGCGTGAGGGCGCGCGCCGCGACGGCGCGCTCGATCTCGGCCGCCAGCGCCTCGGCCGGCGCCGGGTACACGAACTGGTCCAGGTCCCGCGGGGCGTAGGCGTCCGCCAACTCGCCGCGCAGCATGCCGCGCAGCGCGGCCACGATCGCGTCGACGTCGTCCGGGGGGACCGTCCACCCGATCCCGGCCTCCTCGACCACGCGCGCGGCCTCGTTGTCGGCGGCCAGCGCGAGCACGGGCCGGCGGGCGCCCATGTACTCGAAGACCTTGCCCGGCAGCTCCCACACGAGCGTTCGCGAGGTCAGCAGCAGCAGAGCATCGGCGTGTCGTTGCAGGGCGAGCGCCTCGGCGCGCGGCAGTTCGCCCAGGTGGCGCACCATCCCCCCGAGCTCGAGGCCCTCGATCAGCCGCTGCTCCTCGCTGTCGCGCCGGCCCGCGAGCACGAGCTGCAGCCGGGCGGCCTCGGTGGGCTCGGCGGTGCGCAGCCGCGCCATCGCCTCGAACAGAGGCCCGGGATGGCGGCCCCAGCCGCCGCTGAGCTTCCCGGTGTGGACCAGGGTGAACCGGTCGGGATCGATCGCCGGCGGCCGGGCGCTCGCCGCCTCGGCCTCCAGCTCGGGGTCCCAGCCGTTGGGGATGTAGGCCGGCTCGATCCCCAGGCGCTCGCGGAAGTCGTCGCCGACCGGGCGCTCGACGACGACCACGCGGTCCGCCGTCTGCACGACGCGACGCTCGAGCCAGCGGTCCAGGCGCCGCTGCGCCGCGGTGGGGAACTCGGGCTTCCACGGGTGGAACGTCCAGCCGTCCCGGAAGTCGGCGATCCACGCCGGGCGGCGGTCGCCCAGGGCCAGGCCGACGAGGTGGTTGGACTCGTACGCCGAGGTCGTCACCACGCAATCGATCGCCCGGTCGCGCACGACCCGCCGCGCGAGCCGCGCCGCGAAGGGCGCCCAGGTGGCCGCGAGGTGGTCGGGCACCACGACCTTCGTGATGAGCGCGCCCGGCGGCCGATCGATCGGCGTCGCGGCCCCCGTGCCCGCGGCGGTGAGCGCGGGCCGGCGGAAGGCCCGGCGCAACCAGCCTGCGGAGATCAGGTCGGGGGCGCGCGCGACGCCGTCGCGCTCGTCATCCGGCAGGGTGCCGAACGCCGACGTCGTCACGACGCTCACCTCGTGGCCCGCGCGGCGCAGGTACTTCGCCATCGCCAACCACCGATTCCCGCCGACGGATGGCACCGGCGGGTAGGAGTGGCTGACGATCAGGATGCGGCGGGGCATGCGGGCTGCACTCGCAGTGGCGGCGGAGGATCGCACGGTTGCTACATTGCCCAGCCGCCAGATTTCGGGAGGATGGTTACATGCGAGAGGGCGCAGTCCGCAGTGCTCTGATGCGTTCGCAGCCTGGTCCGGCGGCCGATCGGCCCGCTGATGGGGCCCGCCAGGCCGCATCGTCGGCGTCCACCGGGCCGAGCCGGTCGGGGTTCGACTACGAGAGCATCCCGCCGGGCTACTACGACCACGTGTTCCACCGCTCGCGCGGAGCACAGAGCAAGTGGCACCACCTGAAATTCGAGCGCGTGACTCAGGAGATCGCGAGCTACGCGCGGGTCCTGGACATCGGCTGCGGCCCAGGCACCTTCGTCGGCTCCCTGGACGAGAACCACACCACGCTGGGGGTGGACGTGTCCGGTCAGCAGGTCGCCTACGCGAACCTGCGCTACGGCTCGCCTGAGCGAGCGTTCCACCACGGCACGGTGGGCGAGCTCCCGGAATCGGTCGGCGAGTTCGACGCCGTGACGGCGATCGAACTGATCGAACACCTCTCCCCCGAGGACGTGAAGGAGACATTGGAGGCCGCAGTCGCCCGGCTTCGACCCGGCGGCAAGCTCGTGGTCACGACCCCGAACTTCGGCGGGATATGGCCGCTCGTCGAGTGGGGGCTGAACTCGTTCGGCGACGTCGACTACGAGCTGCAGCACACGAACAAGTTCACTCGCTCGAGCCTGGCGGTCCTGATCACGATGCTCGGGCTGCGCGAGGCGACGGTCGGCACCTATCTGGGGACGGCACCCTTCGTCGCCTCGCTGGGTTGGCGGCTCGCCGACTGCCTCGCGGAGGTCGAGCGCCAGTTCGCGGAGCCGCGGATGGGGCTCCTGCTGGTCGGGACGGGCATCAAGCCCGCCTGAGCCTGCCGGGCTAGGTTCTCGCCGGTGCCCGCCACCAGACGCGCGATCGGCTCACAGGAGCTCCTGCGCCGCGCGACGCAGGCCACCCTCACCGGCCCGGGGGCAGTCGTCGTGCCGGTCCTCGTGGTGGGCGTCGTCACCGGCATCGCCGGGATCCTGATCCTCCTGGCGGCCGGGCCGATTGGCGACTCGCACCAGCCGCAGCTGTTCGCCGCCCGGGCGCTCGCCGTAGTCGTCATCGGATGTGGGGTCGCCATCGCCGTCCTGCGGCGGACGGGCCGCGGCGCCGGCTCGGGCCGGGTCGACCGCGACGCGGCGACGGCAGGGCTGCTCGCCGTCGGCGCCCTGCTCCCGCTGCTGCTCATCCCCGTTTACCTGCTCGCTCGGTCGGGGGGCGTACCGTCCGAGCAAACGGTGCTCTACCCCTACGTCGACCGGCGTTGGCTCGTCGCCGGTTTCCTGCTGGCGACGCTGGGCGCGATGCTGTTGGTGGCACTGATGTCGCGCGTGGTCGCAGCCGCGCGCGGGGAGCCGCGATCGTGGTGGGAGTGGGGTCGGACGGCGCTGGTGCCGCGTGTCGAGGCCGGCTCCGCCGCCGAGGGCGAGGTGCGGTCGCGGGAGGGCGCCGGTCGCTTGGCCCTCAAGCTCGCGGGCGCCGCGGTTCTCGCCCTGTACTTCTTCGGTCCGCCGTGGGGCATCGCCGAGAACCTGCGACCGATCGACGCCCACGAGACCTACCAGCTCGGCGCGCTGCAGGCCATCAGCGGAGGCGCCGTGCCCTACCTCGGTGCCGCCTCGACCCAGTACGGCCCTGGCTCGCAAGCCCTCGCCTACCTCTACATGCACCACGTCGGCGGCGCCTCGGTGGTCGGCTTCCGTGAGTCGTTCGCGCTCATGCACTGGGCCGCGGCCACCCTGTTCTTCGGGGTGCTCGTCGTGCGGCTGCCGCTCCGGCTCGCACTGGCGGCGATCGCCGTCGCCGTGTTGTTGTTCCCGTCCCTCCAGGAGTTCGGGTTCATCTCCTCGGGCTTCACCACGAGCGGCACGTTCGACGGCTTCTTCGGTTGGTTCAATGCACTGCGTTACCTCGGCGTGTTCCTGGTCGTGATGCTCCTGCCGCTGGCGTTGTGCTCACGCCGGCGGTCCGGGCTGGTGGGAGCCGCGTTGGGAGCCGCGTGGGGCATCAGCTGCTACGTCGCCCAGGAGAACCTGGTCGCGGGGGCGTTCGGAATCCTCGGCCTCGCCGGCCTCATGGTCCTCAGCCGCACGGTCACGCTGGGAAGAGCGGCGAGGGCGCTGGCCGGTCTGGCCGCCGGGTTCGCGGCCGTGTGGGTCGTCGTGCTGGCGCCCTACGCGTTCCAGGGCGAGCTCGGGCGGTTCCTCGACACGTACTTCCTGGTCCCGGGCGCGGTGACCCGCGGCTACAGCAACACGCCGTTCGAGCAGGGGCCGATCAGTGACTGGGGGCCGCTGTTCTATCTGCTCCCGGCCGGGCTCGCCGGACTCGGCATCGCAGCGCTGCTTCGCGGACGGCCGCTTCGCATCGCCACCAACTGGTCGACCGAGCGCGTGGTTCTCGTGTCCGCGATCGTCGCCGCGGTCGCGTGCTATCCGGGCACGCTCCTGCGATCGGACAGCTCGCACCTTGCCATCGCGATCCTGGCCGTGCCGCTCGTGCTCGTATTGGCGGTCGCCTACCTCCCGCGGCTGCTTGCTCCCGACGCGCCTCGTCGCGCCCTGGCGATCCGTTCCGGGGTCCTTGCCGCCGGTCTTCTCCTGCTCATCCCCGCGACGCAGTACCAACGGGTTCCACGCCGCCTGATCGAGCCGGTGGTGGCCCGCGTGGCCTTCGCCGGCGAGCACCCGGCGGCCGCGTCCACCCCCGCCGGGGACCGTATCGGCCGCGGCCTGGCAGAGGCTCCCACGTGCTGCAGCAGTTCGCTCCTCCCGTCCGATGCCCCGTCGATGCCGCGACTCGTCGGGTTCCTCGACACCCTACGGGGGGTGGTCGGCTCGCGCCGGACCTATGTGACCTGGGGGCTCGGCGCAGGGATGCCGGGCCTCATCTACCAGGGGGCCGGCCTGCGCGAGCCTCCGCTGTGGGTGGAGCCCGGCACCCTGCTCGTGGACCGGCAGCAGCAGCGCAAGTTCTTGGCGTACTTCGCCCAGCACGTTCGCGACGTCGATGCCCTCGTCACGATTGACACCCCGTCGTCCGAGCGAGACATCTTCACCAGTGCCTTTCCCGGGCATCGCACGGTCAGCCTGGCCGGCCTCGGGTTCCCGGTGCTGGTCCTGATCGCGCGCTAGCGCGGAGCCTGGCCGCGTACGACCACGAAGAAGCCGAGCGCGCGGCCGGTCAGCCGGGCGAGCGGCCCGGCGTACTCGATGTCATAGGGCGTACAGACCCGCTCGATGCGGAGGCGCTGGAGCTGGCCGAACATGCGTCGCAGCTCGCGGCGCGTGAACCCCTGCGTCCCCTCGCTCTCCATGTGGTGGTAGAGAACGTCGGCAAGGCTGCGTGTCGGCCTGCGACTCAGCAGCCCGTGGCGGGTCCACAGCCCGAAGGAGACCCACGAGCGGCGCCCGTAGAACATCATGCAGACGCGCCCACCGGGTCGCAGGACGCGCAGCGCCTCGGCGACCGCGCCGGCCGTGTCCGGCGTGTGATGGAGCACCCCCCAGGAGTAAACGACGTCGAAGCTGTCGTCCTCGAAGGGAAGATGCTCGGCGTCCGCCTGCCGGACATCGCTCGCCAGCCCCTCGAGCTCCACGCGGCGGCGGACCAGCTCGACCGCGTGGTCGGTCAGGTCGACTCCGGTGAGCCGTGCTCCGGCCCGCGCGAACTGCATGTGGTCGGTCCCGAGGCCGACGCCGATCTCGAGCACGGCCTGGTCGCGCGTGGACGCGAAGTCGGCGTAGTCGTGGATGAAGGGCTCGAGCTCATACCGGCGCTGCTCGACCTGAGCGAAGTACTCCCGCGTCCCCTCTGGCGCGGTGGCGTCCCAGGAGCCGCACGGCGTGCGGTCCCAGAAACTCCGAACCCGGCTCTTCGTCTGTTCGGCCTGCGCGGTCGCCACAGCGTCCGCAGGCTAGCGAAGAGGGCGGGTCAGGCCCGGGCGGCGAGCGCGTCCAGAATCCGCTGCGTGTGGGCCTTCCAGCTGTAGCGTTCGCGCGCCTCGGCGAGCGCCGCGTCGCCGAGCCGGGCGCGCAGCTCGGGGTCGTCGAGCAGCCTCAGGATCGCCGCGGCCGCCCCATCCACGTCGCCCGGCGGGCTCAGCAGCCCGGTCCGCTCGTCCTCGATCACCTGGCCGATCTGCTCGAGGTCGGAGGCGACGATCGCCTTGCCCAGGCCCATGTACTCGAACAGCTTGGTC
>JAWVFS010000168.1:0-4547 GCA_033855795.1 Solirubrobacteraceae bacterium
AGGCGCGCACGCAGACGCTCGAACGCGTCGACGGTTTCGACTTCCGCCGCGCCGCGCTGGGGCTGTACGGCTTCGTCTACGGCGAGCTGTGCGACTGGTACCTCGAGCTCGTCAAGCCGCGGCTGTACGAGCGCGACCCCGACCTGTCGGCGACCCTGCTCTACCTGTTGCGGGAGACCCTCGGCCTGGCGCACCCGGTGATCCCCTTCGTGACCGAGGAGATCTGGTCCTACCTGCCGGACACCGAGGGCCTGCTCGCCGGCTGGCGCTTCGACGAGCCCGACCACTCGCTCCGCGACCCGCGCGCCGAGCACGAGGTGCAGCGCCTGATCGACGCCGTGACGGCCCTGCGCAGCTGGCGCGACACGGTCAAAGTCCCCGCCGGGGCGACCGTGCCCGCGCGGCTGGAGGCCGAGGGCTACGACGGGACCGCCGGGCAGGTCGCCCGGCTCGCGCGCTTTGCCTTCGAGGCCGATTCCGGCGAGCCGGTGGCCACCGTCGCGGTCCCCGGCGGGAGCGTCCAGGTGCTCGCCGGCGGCGGCTTCGACCCCGAGCAGGCCGAGCGACGGCGGGCCGAGCGACGGGCCGAGCTCGAGGCCGAGGTCGCGCGCGCCGAGGGCAAGCTGGCCAACGAGCAGTTCGTCGAGCGCGCCCCCGCGCAGGTGGTCGAGGGCGAGCGCGCCAAGCTCGAGCGCCTGCGCGGCGAGTTGGAAGCCCTGTGAAGGGCGAGCCCTGGTCGCCGGCGCAGGCCGAGGCCTACCTGCGCTCCCTCGAGCTGTTCGGGATGCGCTTCGGGCTCGACCGCATGCACCGGTTGATGACGGCGATGGGTTCGCCACAGCGCCGCTTTGCGTCGATCCACGTGGTCGGCACGAACGGCAAGTCGTCGACCGTGCGCATGACCGCCGCGATCCTCGAGCGCCACGGCGTGCTCACGGGCGCCTACCTGTCGCCCCACCTGGCGAGCTTCGCCGAGCGCGTGCGGGTCGCCGAGCGCGACCTCGACGAGGCCGCGTTCGCCGCCGCGGTCGAGCGCGCCGCCCACGCTGCCGAGCTGGTGGACCGCACACTGGCCGAGGGCGATCGCGTCACGCAGTTCGAGGCGCTGACCGCCGCGGCCTACGGCGAACTGGCGGCGCGCGGCGTGGACGTGGCCGTGGTCGAGGCGGGCCTGGGCGGACGCTACGACGCCACCAACGTGATCCCCTCGCGCGTACAGGTCCTGACCAACGTGGGCCTCGAGCACACACGCTGGCTCGGCCCCACGGTCACCGACATCGCACGCGAGAAGCTGGCGGTGGTGCGCGACGGGGGGACGCTTGTCGTCGGCGAGCTCGAGCCGGAGGCCGAGGCCGAGGCCAGCGCGACCGCCGCCCGCCACGGCGCGCGACTGGTGCACGCGCCCGCCGACGCGGGGTTCGACCTGGCCGCCGGCGGCGCCTTCCAGCGGCCGAACTTCGCGCTCGCGCGGGCCGCGGCCGAGGCCTTCCTGGGCGAGCTCGACGCCGCCGCGGTGGCTCGCGCGGCCGCCGAGGTCACCGTGCCCGGCCGCTTCGAGCTCGTGGCGCGCGATCCGCTCACGATCGTCGACGGCGCCCACAACCCCAGCGGGGTGGCCGCGCTGGTGGCGTCGCTGCCCGCCGCCGCCGCGGGATCGCTCGTGGCGGTGGTGTCGATCCTCGACGACAAGGACGCCGCCGGGATGCTGCGCGCGCTGCTGCCCGCCTGCCGCGCGCTGGTGTTCACCTCCAACCCCAACCCACGAGCGCTTCCGCCCGCCACACTCGAGTCGCTTGCCCGCCAACTCGACTTCACCGGCGATGCCGAGGTGGTGGGCGACCCGGAGCGCGCCCTGAACCGGGGGCGCGTCATCGCGGGACCGGCCGGGATGGTGCTGGCCACCGGCTCCATCTATCTTGTCGCGAGCCTCGCACACGCCGGGCGGGCGGAGAGGGCTCAACTGCCATGAACGACGACGACGTCCCGCACTTCCTGCCGATGATCGCCCTGGTGGCGGTCATCGTCGCCCTCGTCATCCTGGTCTTCTTCGGGATCGGCTACGCCTTCGGGCGCCTGTTCCTCTAGACGACCGGCCCCTGCAATCCGTTTACCGGCTGTATCGCCGACAGCGGCGGGCGGCTAAACTCGCGCGCACGATGTTCCCGTTCGGGATCTTCGGGATCGACAGCGACGGCCTGAACCTGGCGGTCAACCTGCTGATCCTCTGCCTGGTCGTGATCTGGCTGGCGACGGTGTACTGGACGTACGCGGACGCCCGTCGCCGCATGGACGATCCGATGCTCATCGGGTGTGCGACGGCCGCGTCGTTCTTCCCGTTCGTCGGCTGCGTCGTGTACATGATCGTGCGCCCGCCCGAGTATCTCGACGACGTCCGCGAGCGCGAGCTCGAGATGCAGGCCGCCGAGGCCCGCGTGGCCCAGCTCGGCTACATGCTCTGCCCGCACTGCGACGCCGAGATCGAGCGCGACTTCCTCCGCTGCCCCAACTGCATGCGCCGCCTCAAGAGCCCGTGCGCGAACTGCTCGCGCCCGCTCGACCCGCGCTGGAAGGTGTGCCCGTTCTGCGAGGCCGAGGTGGCCCAAGGCGAGCCGCAGCCGACCCGCCGGCGCCGGCGAAGGACCGGCACAACGTCCGAGCAGGCGGCGGTGGCCGAGGTCACCGAGGCGCAGGCGCCGCCGAGCTCGTAGGGACGGAGTCGTCAGACGTCAGTCGTCAGAATGGCGGCCGAACCCTCGCAACCGACGACTGACGACTGAGGACTGACGACTAAAAATGGACCGAACTCTGATTCTGGTCAAGCCAGACGCGTTCGCCCGGAACTTGACCGGCGAAATCCTTGCCCGCTTCGAGCGCAAGGGGCTGCGGATCGCGGCGCTGAAGCTCATGACCATGGACCGCGCGCTGGCCGAGCAGCACTACGCCGAGCACGAGGGCAAGCCCTTCTTCGGCGAGCTGGTCGAGTTCATCACCTCGGGCCCGCTCGTGGCGATGGTGCTCGAAGGCCACGAGGCGGTGGTCGCAGCGCGCCAGGTCATCGGCGCGACGAACCCGCTCGAGGCGGCGCCCGGCTCGATCCGCGGCGATTTCGCCCTGGAGGTGGGGCAGAACCTGGTCCACGGTTCGGACGCCAACGAGTCCGCGGCGCGCGAGGTCGGCCTGTTCTTTCCCGAGTGACGTGGCCGACCAGCGAAGCCGCTCGCAGGCTCGCGCTCCGTTACCGGGGGAGCGGAGCTGGGAGGCCGGGAGGCCGGCGCAGCCGGCCGCTCTCCTGATCCTGGCATCACGCTCGCCTCAACGCCGGGCCATCCTCGAGCAATTGGGCGTGCGCTTCGAGGTCCGGCCCGCCGACGTGGAGGAGCTGGAGGAGGGCAATCCGTTCCGCGTGGCGACCGAGAACGCCGCGCGCAAGGCCGGCGCGGTGCCGGGTGACCTGGTTCTGGGCGCCGACACGGTCGTCGCACTGGAGGGCCGGATCCTCGGCAAGCCCACCGACGAGGAGCAGGCGCGGGAGTTCCTCGAGGCGCTCGGCTCCCGGACCCACGTCGTGGTCGGCGGCCTCGCGGTTCGCCGCGACGGCGTGCAGCGAAGCGCCGCGGTCGCCACCAGCGTGACATTCCGCAATCTCGGGTCCGCGGAGCTCGACCGCTACGTCGCGTCGGGAGAATGGCGCGACCGCGCCGGGGGCTACGCCATCCAGGGTCGCGGCGCGACGCTGGTGCGCACGATCGAGGGCGATTACCTCAACGTCGTAGGGCTCTCCGTGGCGACGCTCATCGAGCTGGTCCCGGACCTGCGCGGTCCCGCCCGCCCCGGGCCCTGATTTCCCGCGTTTTTCCCAGCAATCACCGCAACGCGCGGACCGGACGGCGCCAGGGCGTTCGCTACACTGGCGCCGGGCGCGACGGTGCTTTCGGCGTGACGGCATTCCTCCGCCGCTTAAGCCGACGGCCCCTGTTATCCCTTCGATATGGGCATGTTTTCGTACCTCACCGGCTTCGGTGGCCGCGACATGGCGGTCGACCTCGGCACGGCCAACACGCTCGTGTACGTGCGTGGCCGCGGCATCGTGCTGTCCGAGCCCTCCGTCGTGGCGATCGATGCGCGTACGGGCGAGGTCCACGCGGTCGGCATCGAGGCCAAGCGGATGCTCGGCCGGACGCCGGGCACGATCCAGGCGATCCGCCCACTGAAGGACGGCGTCATCGCCGACTTCGACGTGACCGAGAAGATGCTGCGTCACTTCATCCAGAAGGTCCACCAGAACCGCTGGGCACATCCGCGCGTCGTGGTCTGCGTCCCCTCGGGCGTCACGGGGGTCGAGAAGCGCGCGGTCGAGGAGGCTTGCCTGTCCGCCGGCGCGCGCCAGGCCTACCTGATCGAGGAGCCGATGGCCGCCGCGATCGGCTCCGGCCTGCCGGTGGGCGAGCCGACCGGCTCGATGGTCGTCGACATCGGCGGCGGAACCAGCGAGGTGGCGGTCATCTCGCTGGGCGGGATCGTCGTCTCGCAATCGATCCGGGTGGGCG
>JAWVFS010000169.1:0-2519 GCA_033855795.1 Solirubrobacteraceae bacterium
CCCGGATCATCTGCACGTCCGCCTGGCGCTGGCCGTAGACGCCCTGCTTGAGGCGGAACCCGATGAACTCCTCCTCCGGGGTATCGCCGTCGAGGAACTTCTTGGCCTCGGTGTCGAAGTCGTCGAACTCGCGTTCGAGGATCGGGATCACGTGCCCGGGGACGTTCTCGTAGACCTCGGGATTCTCGAGCGAGCCCTTCCTGCCCTTCTTCTCGGTCTTGTTGGGGACCGACACTGGTTCCATGCGCGCGCTTTCTCCTCGGATGGGGAGCAGAAGGAATGTACCAAAACCCGGCCGGGTTTCCGGCTATTACAGGGGTGGCGTCAACCCCAGGGGAGCGGATCGCCCCAGGGCGTGGGCTCATCCGGCTCGCGATTCGTCGCCTCGAGCAGGGCGGCCCGCTGCCACGGGTTGCGAGGGGGGCCGGCTGCCGCCGGCGGCGGGGCCGTGTCGCGCATGAAGCGCTCCAGCGCGGCGACCACGGCGGCCGCTTCCTCGGGTGACGCGGCCGGAGCGACGATCTCGAGCCTGGGACGGCGGTTGACCACGACGCGGAGGGTATCGTCGCGCGCCTGTGCCGGAGCTGCCCGTTTTGGATGAGGAGTCGGTGCTCGCCGCAGTGTCGCCCGCCGAGGCGATCGAGCGCGTGCACGAGGGGTTCGTGCGCCACCACGCCGGCGAGTGGGCGATGCCCCCGAAGGTCTACCTCCCGAGCCCGCCGCACGGCGACTTTCGCGCGATGCCGGCCCGCGGCGGCGGACTGGCGCTGCTGAAGTGGGTCACGTCCTTCCCGGGCAACCCCGAGCGCGGGCTGCCGACGGTCACGGGCGTCATCTGCCTGTCCGACGCGCAGACGGGCGAACCGCTGATGCTGCTCGACGCCCGCTCCGTGACCGCGCTGCGCACGGGCGCCGCGGCGGCCGTGGCGTCGCGGGCGCTGGCTCGCGAGGGCGCGTCCTCGGTCGGCCTTGTGGGTTGCGGCCTCCATGGCCTGTGGACGGCCCGGTGCCTCGCGGCGGCGGGCTACAGCGACGGCGTGGCGTACGACCCCGACGACGCGGCCGCCGCGCGGGTGGCCGACGACCTCGACTGGAGGCCGGGATCGCGCGTCGAGGCCCTCGCCTGCGACATCGTGTGCTGCGTCACGCCCGGCGCCGAGGCGGTGGTCGAGGCCGGCGACCTCCGGCCGGGCCTGCACCTGAACATGCTTGGCGCTGACGGTCCGGGCAAGGCCGAGGCGACTCCGGCGGCCGTGGCCTCCTGCGCGCTGTTCTGCGACGAGTGGGAGCAGGCGGCGCACGGCGGCGAGTTGACGGGAGCCGTCGACGCCGGGCTCGTCACGCGGGAGCAGGTCGCCGAGCTCGGCGCCGTGCTCGCCGGCGACGCTCCCGGGCGCCCGGGCCCCGAGGCGGTGACGCTGTTCGACTCGACCGGGCTGGCGATCCAGGACCTCGCCGTTGCGGGAGCCGCGTACCGGGCCTGGGAGGCCGGCCGGGTCGACGCACAGAGCGTGCGGCTAACGTGACGCCGCTCGCGGTTCGCATTCCCCGCGCCCCTCGGAGGAAGATGGGGCCGTGATCGTCGCCCGAAGCACCTTGGACTATGCGGCCACGGCCGAGCGCCTCATTCAGGCGATCGATGACCGGGGGTTGACGGTCTTCGCGCGCATCGACCATGCCGCCGCGGCACGGGAGGCCGGACTGGAGCTGGCGGCCGAGGAGGTCGTGCTGTTCGGCAATCCGCGCTCCGGAACGCCGCTGATGCAGACCGATCCGCGCGTCGGGTTGGAGTTGCCGCTCCGGATCCTGATCTGGGAAGACCGGGAGGGCGCGTTGCTCGGCCACGGTGACCCCCGGGAGCTGGCGCGCGAATACGACCTCCAGCCGCAGCATGAGACCCTCGAGCGCATGGCCGCGCTGCTCGACGAGTTGGTCGCCTCGGCGGCCGGTTAGGGCGAGCGCTGCTCCACTGGCCGTTCCTGCTCGAACATCCGGAGGGCGAACTGGCCCGCCGGGTGCTCGCGCAGCTCGCAGACCTTGGCGGCCGCCGCCGCGGGCAGCTCGTCGGGTTGGGGTAGGGGCACGCCCCATTGCGGCGGCATCAGCACGGCGCCGGCCAGCGCGGCGAACGCGAGGTCGGCAGCCGAGAAGCGCTCGCCGACCAGGTACGGACGCCCGTCGGCGAGGCGCTCGGCCACGCTGTCGAACGTGGCGTCGACGTGCTTCTCGGACTCCACGGCGGCGTCGGCGCTCACGCCCAGCTTGCGGGAGATGAACTTCCCCATGACGCCGAACAGCGGTGGGAGCGCGGTGCGCTCCCACCCGGGGACGCCCGTGCAGCCGTATTTGATCGCGAGGTCCGACCGGTCGAGCAGGTGCTGGTACATCCACAGCCGGCCGTGCGGGCCGAGGTCGTCGTCGAAGTCACGCTGCAGCGCGAAGATCTGCTCGCGATCGCCGGGCCCGTCGCCGTAGAGGCCGAGCTCGGGCGGCCCGTGGCGGCTGGCGTAGGCGAGGAC
>JAWVFS010000170.1:0-11350 GCA_033855795.1 Solirubrobacteraceae bacterium
GGCAAGTTCGTGACCACGGACAACGACTACTTCTTCAAGCCCTCGGCCGCGATCATCTACATCGTCTTCGTCTGCCTGTACTTCCTCGCGCGCTGGACCCGCGAGCGGCGCGGTTTCACGGAGGTGGAGTACGTCGCCGGCGCGCTCGACCTCTTCACCGACGCCGCCGTGCGCGACTTCAACGAGCGCGAGAAGCGCCAGGCGCTGGAGATGCTCGAGCACGCCAAGGGCCACCCACTGGCCGGGCCGTTGCGTGAGTTGATCGAGCACGCCCCGGCCGGTCCCGAGCTGCCGCCCTCCCGGTTTGCGCGCTTCGCCGCGGCAGCCCGCGGGCGCTACGCGCGCTGGTGCGGCCAACGCTGGTTCCGGCGTCTGGTGGTGGGCGTGATGAGCGCCTTCGCGTCGCTCCAGCTGCTCGGCATCCTGATCGTCGTCCTGGCCGGCGTGTTGTACCTCGCGGGGGCGGACGTCAAGATCGAGCTCGGCACCACGGTCGACCAGTTCGGCGAAACGATCTCGGACTTCGTCGCCGGGGGCCTCGTGCTCGTCGGCCTGGTGCGCCTGCGCCAGGGCCGCACGCTCGAGGCGTACCGGTGGTTCGACCGCTCGCTGCTGGTCGAGATCTTCGTCGGCCAGATCTTCGCCTACATCGATCACTCCTTCATCGCCACGTGGGGCTTCCTCGTCTGCATCGTCCTCCTGATCAGCGTGCGCTTCATGGAGCGCGAGGAGCGCCGGCTCGAGCGGGAGCGCGGCCAGGCTCTTCCGCTCGGAGGTCAGGGTTCGCCGGCCCCGGTCGGCTAGGCGGCGACCGGCTCGCGGGTTCGCGCCTTCAGCACGGCGACCGCCCCACCGCCGGGGGTGAACGTGATGCTGCGCCGCCGGGTCGGCTCGGCCCCGCCGGCGGCGGGCGCCACGTCGTGCCGGGAGAGGACGGCGCGCAGCACGATCTTCATCTCGAGCTGGGCGAAGCTGGCGCCGAGGCAGCGGCGCCGGCCGCCGCCGAAAGGGATCCAGGTGTAGGTGCCGGGCGGCTCGTCGAGGAACCGCTCCGGCCGGAAGGCGTAGGGGTCGGCGTAAATCAAAGCGTCGTGGTGGATCAGGTAGGCGTTGGCGACCAGGCACACGCCCTCCGGGTAGTGCCAGCCGCCGACGTCCACCGGCTGCCGGACGAGGCGCGGAGCCGCATTGCCAAGCACCGGCCGTCGACGCAGTGACTCCTGGATCGTGGCGGTGAGGTAGGCGTCCTCCTCGCCGCCGTCGCGAACCTCGTCGGCCAGGCGCTCCAGCACCGTGGGGGTGCGGACCAGCCGCTCGAACGTCCAGGCGAGCTGGGAGGCGGTGGTCTCGTGGCCGGCGACGAGCAGTGTCATCAGCTCGTCGCGCACCTCCTGGCGCGACATCGGCGAGCCGTCCTCGTGGCGGGCCTCGAGCAGCATCGCAAGCACGTCGTCCCGGTCGCCGGCGTCCTCGCGGCGCTCGTCGATCAGCTCGAAGATGAGCGCGTCGGCCTCGCCCCGCAGCCGCATGAGCCGCGCCCACGGCCCGCGGCCGGCGAGGACGCGGTTGGTGGCCGGCAGGAGCGAGAACGGCTTGGTCCCCAGCGAGAGGATGGTCGTCAGGCGCTCGCGCAGCGTGTCGAGCCTGCGGCCCGGATCGAGGCCGAATACCGCGCGCAGGATCACCTCCAGCGTCAGCGCCTGCAGCCGCGGGTGCAACGCGATCGGCTCGCCCTGCGGCCACGACTCGGCCTCGCGCTGGGAGACCTCGTCCATCAGATCGGCCAGGCGCTGCATCTTCTCGCCGTGGAAGGCGGGGAGCATCAGCTTGCGCTGCTCGAGGTGGTCGCCCTCGTCGAGCAGGATGACCGAGTTGCTTCCCAGCACCGGCTCGAGGATCCGTGCGCCGGCGCCGGGGTGCAGCACGTCGGGCGGCGCCGTGAACATCTCCTTGACGTCGTCGGGTTCGGCCAGCATCACGAAGGGCACCTGGCCCAGCAGGCGAACGGTGAAGCGCCGGCCGTAGCGCGCGCGGGCGCCCTCGAGGAAGGAGATCGGCCGCGCCCACCAACCCAGCGTCTGGATCGACTTCGGCTGGCGCGGCCCGGGCGGCAGTTTCGCTGACGGGGCTGGCACGTTCCCTCGGTTTGGAGCGTACGCGCTCGGGGGCGCACCGGCTGTGCGGTGGGGCACAGGTAGATTCTCGCCGCCATGCCCGACCCCCGATGGGTCAATCCGCCGCGACTGCGCTCGACCGACCGGGAGGCGGGCGAGCGTCACGCCACCTGGGTCGAGCTGTTCTTCGACCTCGTCTTCGTGGTCGCGGTCGCGCAGCTCTCGCACCTGATCTCCAACGACCCGTCGGCGACGTCATTCCTGCACTACGCGCTGCTCTTCGCCCCGGTGTGGTTCATCTGGGTCAGCTTCACGGTGTACGCCGACCGCTTCGACACGGACGACGTCCCCCATCGGCTGCTGGTGCTGACCGGCATGGCGGTCGTCGCGGCCCTCGCCGTCCACGTCGACGACGCCTTCGGCGGCGGCTCGTTTCCCTTCGCGCTGTGCTCGATCTTCGCCCGCGCGATCCTGCTGGCGATGAACGTGCGCGCGATGCGTGCAGTGCCGGCGGCGCGCGACTACATCGCCTTCTGCGTCCGCGGCTGGTCCGCCGGCCTGCTGCTCTGGGTCGTCTCGCTCGCCGTGCCCGAACCGGGGCGCTACGTCGTGTGGGGCGCGGCCGTCCTCGTCGAGGTGGCGACGCCGCTGATGGCCGAGCGGCGCATCGGGACGGTGCCGCTGCACCTCTCGCACATCGGCGAGCGCTTCGCTCTGTTCACCATCGTCGTCCTGGGCGAGTCGGTGGTGTCGGTCACGGCCGGCATCGCCGAGGTCGACTTCGACCTGGCCAACTCGGTGATCGCGGTCGGCGCGTTCGTGACCGCCTCGGCGTTCGCCTGGGTGTACTTCGAGCGGCTGGGGACCGGCCTGATCGGGAGCACGCTGTACGTGTACGCCCACTTCGTCGTCTACCTGGGCCTGGCCGCGGTCGGGCCGGGAACGCTGCTGGCGATCGAGGCGGCGGACTACTCGGCGATGCCGGCGGGTGCCCGCGCCGCGCTGTGCGGCGGCGCCGCGCTCTACCTGCTGGGGCTCTCCCTGGTCGCGGCGCCGACGCGAAGATCGGAGGCCGGGCGCCGCCGGATCTCCGCTCGCTGCGTGACGGCTGCGGCTGCGGTCACGATCGCCTTCCTCGGCGCCGCGATCGCGCCCGTGGCCACGGTCCTGCTGCTCGCCGCCGTCACCGTCGCTGACCTCGTCTACGAGCTTGTCGCCACCGGCGAGAGCGACGAGCACGACGCCTCGCCGCTGGACCTGCCCGAGAGCGCGTAGGAACCGACCCGATTCGGACGTCGGGTCGACTTATGGTCGCTATAGCGGTCATAAACCGACCCGACCTCGACCCGCACCCCTCGATGCCGTCGTTTTTCGAGGCAGTGCTACCCCGACAGGAAGTCAGGCGTCGCCCAGATGCGTCGCGCCAGGTAGTCCTTGACCTTGACGATGTAGTCGCGCTGGCCCTGGTTGTTCCAGGGATAGGGCTCGAAGTGCGCGCCGATGGACATCCAGTCCTGGCCGGCCGTGTAGCCATTGGCGGTCATGCCCGGACCCCACTGCGCCGCGTAGCCGTCGTAGTAGAAGCGGATGTTGGCGCCGTAGAGATCGAGGTTGAAGGCGACGGACTTCCAGCGCAGCGGCTCCGACCCGGGGTTGAGCGAGCCGTCGGGCCGCCAGCGGTCCTGCGCGAGGCCGAGCGACTCGTAACACCGCGGGCCCCCGTTGGGGCAGGAGAAGGCGGGGAACGCGCCCGGGTCCGATTCGGTGGTGAGGTCGCCCATGTCGCTCTGATGCCACCAGGATTCGACGGCCATCTGCGCGCGCACGATGTCCTCCGGGATGCCCCACTTGTGCGCGGTCCACTGGATCAGGTCGTCGGTCGACGGGTTCGCCAGCGTCGAGCGGCCGGTGACGTGGCGCCGCAGCGGGTTGAAGTAGGACTCGGCCTCGCCGTAGTTGTTGTGCGCGGCATGGAAGGGCGCCAGCTCGGAGTCCGACGGCACGTACGCGTTGGCGGCGGCGTTGTCCGAACGGACCTCGGGTCGGTGGGTGACCAGCGCGGCCGCCGCCGCGTCGGACAGCGGGGTGGCGCGGACGGGCGCCCAGGTCGTCTGCGCGCCGGCGGTCCCGGACCTCCGCGCCGCGATCGTGAACGCCCGCCGCGCGGGCGTGCGGTCGGCGCGGCCGCGCTGGTCGATCGCGCGCACCGCGAAGCGGTGGCGTCCGGCCTTGAGGCCGCGGTAGACGAGCGGCGAGCGGCAGGCGCGGAAGCGGCGACCGTCCAGCGAGCACTGGAAGTGGGCCCGCCGGACCCTGGCGGCGAAGGCGAAGCGCACGCGGACCCCGGCCGCAACCGTGACCCGGCTGGACGGCCCGGCGGTAATGCGCGTCTGCGGGCGATGGACCGCGCGGGCCGGTTTCGCGGCCGCGTGGGCCGGGAGCACCAGCGCACTCAGCGCCACCGCCCCGGCGTAGATGATCCGAACGGGCCGCATCGGCGATCAGGTTAGGGATCGACCGCTCCGGCCGCGGGGTTGAGCGTGAGCATTCCGTGAGCGCCGTGCGCTCCAATGCGGACATGATGGAAGCAGGCACCCGGCGGGCCGTGGCTGCCGCCACCGCGGCGGTGGCGATGTTCTGCCTCGCACCGGCGGCGGCGGATGCCGCATCGGGCACCTTCACGGTTACTTCGAATGCCGATACGGCGGGAACCTGCCCGACGCCCTCGACGTGCGCGTCGTTGCGCCAGGCAATCAACAGCGCGAATGCCACGACCAACACCCCCGGAGTGCCCGACACGATCGGCTTCAGCATTTTCGCCCAGACGATCGACGTCACCAGCCAGCTGCCGACGATCAACAGCCAGACTTCGATCTTCGGCGGCGGGCACGAGCTCAACGGTGCGGGTGCGGCCACCGCCGGCGTGGACGGGCTTCGACTCGCGTCGACTGCGAGCAACAGCACGCTCTCCAGCCTGGTCATAACCCGCTTCACCGGCGCCGGGATCGACATCAACGGCGCCGACAACGTGATCATCGGCGGCTCGTCCATCGGCACGAACGTCAACCAGGACCCCGGGCTGGGCAACGGCGGCAACGGGATCACCGTTCATGGGGGTGCCAACATCACGCGCATCGGCGACCTCGCGTCCCATAGCGGCAACGTGATCGCCGGCAACGGTGGCGACGGTGTCAACGTCGACGCAACGAGCTCCCCCACCGCCATCGACATCAACGAGATCGGGGTCAGGAACCCCGCGAATGTGGTCGTGGGCAACGCCGGCGACGGGGTCGATCTCTCCGGCCCTTCCACCTCGGTCGGGGAGCCGGTGACGGGCGCCGGGAACACGATCTCCGGCAACGGGGGGTTCGGCGTGCGCATCAACGGCCCCTCGGGTGACGCGAACAGCATCCTGGGCAACGAGATCGGCGTCGACGCGTCGAACGGCTCTGCCGGCGTCTTGATCACGGGCGTGGGCGCCAACAACAACAAGGTCGGTGAGCTCGGCGACGGTCTCGGAAACACGATCTCCGGCAACGGCAGCGACGGCATCCGGATCTTCAGCGGCGCCACCGGAAACAGCGTTGTCGCGAACCGCATCGGGACGAACCCCGCCGGCACGAGGCTGAGCCCGAACCACGGGAACGGCGTGAACGTCAACAGCTCGCCGAGCAACACCATCGGCGGCTCCGCACCAGGCGCGGGCAATCTCATCTCCGGAAACCTCAGCAGCGGCATCGACTTCGAGAACACCCCGTCCAGCAACAACGTCGTTCAGGGCAACCGCATCGGCACGAACGCCGCGGGAACGCTCGCCCTCCCCAACGCCAGCGGAATTCAGGCCGAGGGCAGCAACGTGATTGGCGGCTCGGGCGGCGGTGAGGGCAACCTCGTCTCCGGAAACCTCCAGCAGGGAATCGCGGTGCAGGCCAACGGGACCTCGAGCGTGCTCGGCAACCTCGTCGGCACGAACGCGGCTGGAACCGGCCCCATTCCCAATGGCGAGGAGGGCATCGATGCGGCGCAGGTGAATGCCACGATCGGTGGTCCGGGCGGCGCCGCCAACACGGTCGCCTTCAACCTCGGCTCGGGAATCCGGGTGGAGCAGACGGGCGTTGTGGTGGCCGAGAACTCGGTGTTCTCCAATGGTGGTCTGGGCATCGACCTCGACCCCGCCGGCGTCGGGGGCGGCGCGCAGGTCCCCAGCCTCACGACCGCACTGGCCTCCGGCGGCCAGACCGTCGTGCGGGGGACGATCGCGAACTCCGCCAACAGCAGCGTGACGCTGCGGTTCTCCTCGAGTCCCGACTGCGATCCCTCGGGCTTCGGAGAGGGCAGGACGCCGATCGGCTCCGCGTCCGCCACGACCGACGGCGCCGGCAACGCCAGCTTCGACGTCACGCTGCCGGCCGCGACGTCGCTCGGTCAGCAGGTGACGGCGACCGCAACAGGACCCTCGGGCACGTCCGAGTTCTCGGCGTGCCGCACCGTCGAGTCGCCCCCGCCGGCAGCGCCGGCGACGACCGCTACGCCCCCGGCGGCCAAACGAGCGCCGGCGCTCACGTCCGTGACCCAGTCCGCAAGCACATGGCGCGCGGGCAGCGCACTGGCGCAGGCGACGAAGGCAAAGCCGCCGCTCGGCACGACGTTCGCATACAAGCTCGACCGAGCGGCGACCGTGCGGTTCGAGTTCACGCAACGCGTCGCCGGCCGAAAGGTCGGCCGGCGGTGCGTGGCTCAGACCAGTAGCAACCGCCGCAAGCCGCGGTGCACGCGTACGGTCCCCGCCGGGACGCTGAACCTCTCCGGCCACGCGGGCACGAACCGGGTGCGCTTCCAGGGCCGCCTGTCACGCGCAAAGAAGCTGAAGCCCGGCCACTACACGCTGACCATCACGGCGACGGCATCCGGACTGCGGTCAGCGTCCCGCGCGCTGAGCTTCACCATCGTCAAGGGCTGACGGCCTTCTCCTCGGCCTTCTGCTCGGCCTTCTCCCCGTTCTGCGGCCGCTCCGCCGCCGGCCGCGCCCCGGTCCGGCGGCCGTCGCCGTCGCCCTCGCCGTCTGCCGGAAAGTCCGCGGCTGCGGCGTCGGCGATTTTTTGCAGGCGCTCGCCGAGGCCATGCGTGCTCTCGACGATCCGGCGCCGCTCCACCCAGATCTCGTCGGTGGCCGCGTCCAGCGCCCGCACGTGCGCCTCGGCCTCCGCTCGCAGGCGCTTGGCCTCGCGCTCGGCCTCCTGCCGGCGCTCCTCGGCGCGGGTGCGCGACTGCAGCGTGATCCCGTCGGCGGTCTCCCGGGCGTTCTGGAGGATGCCGGCCGTCTCGCGGCCCACCCGGTCCAGCGCGCGCTTCACCGCGGCCCGGGGCGAACGTGACGCGTGCAGCTCCGCGATGATCTCGGTCACGCGCATGACGTAGGCGTCGACGGCGCTGCGCTCGTAGCCGCGAAACGCCGGCGGGAACGACGGGCTCGCGATCTCGGCCACCGGATCCTCGCTGGGGTCGAGCGCGATGAATTCCGCCGTCTCGTTGCTCACGGGCGGAAGCTGCCGTGTCTCGTCCTCGGGGTCCGGCTTGGCCTTGGTCTGTTCGGGGCTCTCGGGTCGTCCCATGGTTTCCGTCCTCTCGTTTTCGGGGTGCGACCTGTGTGTGTACCCGTTCTGACGCCTGCGGCACGCCCCCGGGGTCCCCGATAGGCTCGCGCGCATGCGGCAAGGGTCACGCCGACCGCTCCGCGCGCCGGCGCTCGTGCTCGGCGCGGCCCTCAGCACCGTCCTGGCGCTCGCGGCGCCGGGACCGGCGGGCGCGGCGTCGCCGCCGATCCCGCGATTGACGCTGACCCAGCTCGCCGGGCAGCGCGTGATCTACAGCTACCCCGGGCCCAACCCACCGGCGTCGCTGTTCGCGCGCATCCGCGCCGGCTACGCGGCCGGCGTCATCTTCTTCGGCGAGAACATCCAGAGCCGCGCCCAGATCGCCGGGGTCGCCCGGCGCCTGCAGGTCGCGCGACTGAGCAGCCCGGTCCACACGCCGCTGCTGCTGATGACCGACCAGGAGGGCGGGATCGTCAAGCGTCTGCCCGGCCAGCCGGTCCTGTCGGCCAAGCAGGTCGGTCAGGCGCGCGACAACACACGGGCCGCGCGCCAGGCGGGCGACGGCGCGGGGGCGAACATGCGCGGCGTGGGGATGAACGTGAACCTGGCGCCGGTGCTCGGCGTGTTCCGTCACGCCGGCGACTTCCTCGACCAGTTCCAGCGCTCCTTCAGCAGTGACCCGAACACCGTGTCGCGGCTGGCGTCCACGTTCCTCGCCGCGCAGCAGAGGCGGGGGGTGGCCGCGACGGCCAAGCACTTCCCGGGCCTCGGCGCCGCGAGCGCCAACCAGAACACGGACGAGGGACCGGTCACGCTGCCCCTCTCGCTCAGCACGCTGCGCAACGTCGACATGCGGCCCTATCCCGCCGCGATCGGGAGCGGCGTGCGCCTCGTGATGACGTCGTGGGCGACGTACCCGGC
Organism: Solirubrobacteraceae bacterium; assembly: GCA_033855795.1. GTDB lineage: Bacteria > Actinomycetota > Thermoleophilia > Solirubrobacterales > Solirubrobacteraceae > JALYZC01. The sequence continues at coordinate 8,630 of JAWVFS010000170.1, forward strand.
CCTCGACCCCGGCCGTCCGGCCGGTCTCTCGAGCCGGATCATCCAGGGCCAGCTCCGCGGCCGGCTCGGGTTCCGCGGCGTGACCATCACCGACGCGATCGAGGCCGGCGCGATCCAGCGCTTCGGCAGCATCGGGCGCCGCGGCGTGCTCGCCGCCCGCGCCGGGATGGATCTCCTGCTCTTCGCGAACAAGGACGTCGGCGAGGGCGACCAGGGACTGCGGGCGCTGGCGGCGGCGGTGCGCAGCCACTCGCTCAACCTGACCGCCTTCCGGGCCGCCGTCGGGCGCATCCTGGCGCTCCGCCGGGACGTGACGTCCGGGCGGCCGCTGCCGCCGCCCTAGTTGTCCTCGCGCGCGGTGATCCGGTCGAAGGCGACGGCCTCGCCGGACTCGCTGTCCGGGTAGACGACGTACACGGTCGGCGGCCCGCCGAACCACGCCGACGTCTCGCCCTCGCCGACGTAGACCCCTTCCCGCGCGGAACCGTCCGCCTGCCTCACCCAGATGGGCTGGCCCTTGTGGAAGGCCCCGTCGCCGATCGCCATCGACCAAGCATAGGCTCCTACCGAACCCATACCGGCTCCGGCCGGAACGCATCCCCGCGCGGGAGAGGCTGCGGTGGCTCATGGCACCGAGGCCGCACCACCGCCGTTCCTCAAGGACCGTCCAGCTCCCGACCGGGAAGACCGTCGAGGTGCACTACTTCAGCTCGGACGGCCCCGCGGTCCGCCGCCCCGCCGCTGCGCCGGCGCCCGCCCCAGGCGTCGACCTCGACCACTGCCCGGCATGCGCGTCGGACGCGGTCTACCCGATCGCCTGGCACGAGGCCAGCGACCGTACATTCGAACTGACGCTGCGCTGCCCCAATTGCGAGTGGACCGACGTCGACACGCACGACTGGGACACCGTCCGGCGTTTCGAGGACCGGCTCGACCGGGGCGAGCGCGCGCTCGTGGACGACCTCCGGGCGATCGCACGCGCGAACGTCCAGGAGGACTTCGACCGCTTCATCGCGGCCCTCCGTGCCGGCCACGTCTGGCCGATGGACTTCTAGACGCGACCCTAACCCGGTCGACGCCCCGGATTCAACGCTGCCGTCGGTGCCGCGATCGCTGTGGCCGACGCGACCGAGGCGGCCGACGCGAACCGCCGCCATTGGACCTCGGCCCGGTGTGGTCGGCGCGGTCGATCGGAAGCCCGGAGCGCTCGAACTCGCGCTTGAGCCCGAGGGCCACCGCCATGCGCGCCGCGTCGCGTGCCTGGTCGGGCAGTACGAAGGTGATGCCCACGCCGGCGCGGCCGGCGCGGCCGGTCCGCCCCACGCGGTGGGTGTAGCCGTCGTGGTCGGCGGGGGCGTCGAAGTTGATGACGTGGGTGATGCCCTCGACGTCGATGCCGCGCGCCGCGACGTCGGTCGCGACCAGCGTGTCGATCCGGCCGGCCTCGAAGCGGGCGAGTGCCTTCTCGCGCTGGGCCTGGGACTTGTTGCCGTGCATGGCGGCGGCCTCGACGCTGCGCCCGCGCAGGCGCTTGACCAGGCGGTCGGCCCCGCGCTTGGTGCGCACGAACACCAGCGTGCGCGCGTCGTCCGAGCTGTCGAGCTCGCGCACGAGGCGATCGAGCTTGGCGGTGTGCTCCACCGCGACGAAGCGGTGCTCGATGTCGGAGGCGCGCTCGGGCGGCGGCCGGTGCTCGTGGCGGCGGGCGTCGCGGGTGTACTCGCCGGCGATGCGGCCGACCTCGCCGTGGAGCGTGGCCGAGAAGAACAGGGTCTGGCGCTTGGCCGGCGTCGCGGCCACGATCCGGTCGACGTCGGGGCGGAAGCCCATGTCGAGCATGCGGTCGGCCTCGTCGAGGACGAGGATCCTGACGTGGTCGAGCGTCAGCGCGCCGCGATCGAGCAGGTCGATCAGGCGCCCCGGGGTGGCCACGACGATGTGGGCGCGGCGCGCGTTGCGGGCCTGCTTCTCGAGGCCGACACCGCCGTACACCGCGGCCACCGAGAGCGCGCGGGCGTGGGCCACGGCGCGGGACTCCTCCACGATCTGCGAGGCGAGCTCACGCGTGGGAGCGAGGACCAGCGCGGCCGGACGGGGCTCGTCGGCCTCGAGGCGGTCGGCGATGGGGGCGGCGAAGGCGAGCGTCTTGCCCGAGCCCGTGGGGGACTTGGCGAGGACGTCGCGGCCGGCCAGCACGTCGCCGATGACGAGGCGCTGGATGGCGAAGGGGGTGGTGAAGCCGCGGGAGGCGAGCGCCTCGCACACGGTCTTTGATACGCCGAGATCGGCGAATGATTGAGACATCGGATGTGACTCCTTTTTCGCGGCGTCGTGCCGCGTGGGAACGGGAGATTCGACTGGCCCGAACCGCGCAGGAGCGCACACTCAGAACAAGAACCTCACGGGCGAGCGAGCCGCCCGTGGTCCTCACGGTAGCAGGCGGTCCCCGCCAGCCCCGGCGCGCGGGGGGTTGCTACTGCTCGCGCTTGCCGACCCGCGCGAGCTTCTGCCGCGCGGTTGCGCCGAGCTCCAGCTTGCGCAACCGCACGGCATCGGGCGTGACCTCCACGCACTCGTCGGTGCGGATGAACTCCAGCGCGCGGTCGAGCGAGAGCTGCTGGTGCGGGACGAGCCGGACCGTGTCGTCGGACCCGGCGGCACGGACGTTGGTCTGCTTCTTCTCCCGCACGGCGTTGACGTCGAGGTCCTGGGTGCGGGCGT